>JALUUX010000042.1 GCA_027021145.1 Candidatus Shapirobacteria bacterium | reverse complement strand
AACATCCCAATATTAAGATTAATTATCTTCCCCAGGATAAGGAAGATTATCGCCTTCGCCTTCAAACCGCTTTTAGTCAGGGCCAGGGGCCAGATATTTTTCGGTTTCATCAAACCTGGTGGCCGATGTTGCGCCAAGATTTGGCCCCAGTTCCTCAAGATTTAGTGGCTAATTTGGGATTGGAGAAAGACTATTTTCCTGTGATTAAAGAAAGTCTTAAGCAGGGAAATGTTTTCTATGGCATTCCCTTAATGATTGATACTTTAGTCCTTTACTACAACAAAGATATTTTGGCGGCAGCTAATAAATCACCGCCGCGAACCTGGTGGGGTCTGCGCCAATTGGCTCAAGAACTTACGGTTCGAGATGAAGGGGGCAAGATTCAGATTGCAGGGGCGGCTTTAGGAACCACAGGCAATGTTGATCATTGGAGTGATATTTTAGGCTTGATGATTTTTCAAAATGAGGGATCACCGTCTCAGCCTAAAAGTCAATTGGTAAGTGATGCTCTTCGTTTTTATACGATTTTTTATCGCCAAGATCATGTCTGGGACGAAACTTTGCCTAGCTCAACTATGGCTTTTGGCCAAGGTAAAGTGGCCTTTTATTTTGGACCTTCCTGGCGGATTTTTAATCTCTCTGAGATCAATTCAAATCTTAATTTTGCCGTTACCGATGTTCCTCAGCTGCCCAAACTTAAAGATACCGATTGGCAGTTGGCTGAGGAGGGACAGGCTGAGTTGACTCAAGTTGGTTGGGCGAGTTTTTGGGTAGAAGGAGTTTGGGTAAAAAGTCGTTATCAGAAGGAGGCCTGGCAATTTCTTCAATTTTTAGCCTCTAAAGAGGGGTTGCAGCGACTTTATACCGCTCAGAGTCAGATTCGCTATTTTGGCGAACTTTATCCTCGAACAGATTTAGCTCAGGAGTTAGCGTCAAATTCGCTGTTAAAACCTTTCATTAATCAAGCTCAAATAGCTAAAAGCTGGTATTTAGCTTCGTTTACTTATGATGGCGGTCTTAATGATCGGCTGATTAAATATTACGAAGATGCAGTTAATGCTTTGAATGAGTCAGGGGAACTTAATGATTCAATTCTGACTCAGTTGGATCAAGGGGTAAAACAAATTCTGAGCCAATATCGACTTAAGTCTTGACATCTTGACAAGGCTGATTAAAATAATTATCAGATAACTCTCTCGATTGCTATTATTAGTTTCTCGAACTGTAATTCAAGGAGGGGGTCATGAGCCAATTAAACTTAGTTCCGGCACCAGGTTATATTTTGGTTGAACCGTTGGAGGGAGAAAAGAAAACACCCTCGGGTATTGTTCTGCCTGATAGTCACGAGGAGAAGCCGCTCAAGGGCAAAGTGCTGGCTGTTGGTCCAGCAGTAATGACTGATGCAGGAGCAAAACTTGAGCCTTGGGAGAAGGTAAAAGTGGGCAGCATCGTGATTTACAAAAAATGGGCCGGCAATGAATATAAACCAGAGGGAAGCGATAAAGAATTGTTATTTGTTAAATTCGAGGATATTTTAGCGGTTGAAGCTTAATCAGGAAAGGAGGCAATATGGCAAAGCAATTATTAGTCGGAGAAAAAGCGCGTCAAGCTATGCTCCGTGGAGTTAATGTTTTAGCTCAGGCGGTTGCTATTACTTTGGGACCGCGAGGCCGAAATGTGGCCCTTGATAAGAAATGGGGAGCGCCAACAGTGGTCCATGACGGTGTTACTGTTGCCAAGGAGATTGAATTAGCCGATCCTTTTGAAAATATGGGGGCTCAACTAATTAAAGAGGCAGCCTCAAAGACTAATGATGTTGCTGGTGACGGCACCACTACTTCGACCATCTTGGCCCAAGCAATTATTAATGAAGGCTTGAAAAACATTACTGCTGGAGCCAACCCCATGATTGTTCGTCGAGGGATCGAGAAAGCCGCTGAAGCGGTAGTTAAAGAGCTTAAGAAGATGGCTAAACAGGTCAAGAGTGACGAGGAAATTGCCCAAGTGGCTACTATTTCGGCGGGAGATGAGGAAATTGGTAAGAAAATCGCCGAGGCCTTAAAGAAGGTGGGTAAAAATGGTGTCATTACTGTTGAGGAGGGTCGAGGTTTAAAGATCGAGATTGATTACAAAGAGGGGATGGCTTTCGATCAGGGCTATGTTTCGCCCTATTTTGTCACTGATCCGAACAGCATGGAATCAGTAATCGAGAATCCTTATATCTTGATTACTGATAAAAAGATTTCTTCCGTTCAGGAAATTTTGCCTTTCTTGGAGAACATTGTCAAGGTGACCAAGAATTTTGTCATTATTGCCGATGATATCGAGGGCGAAGCTTTGGCTACTCTAGTAGTAAATAAGCTTCGAGGCACCTTTAATTGTCTAGCGGTCAAGGCGCCAGGGTTTGGTGATCGCCGCAAGGCGATGCTAGCTGATATTGCCGTTTTGACCGGGGGAACAGTTATTTCTGAGGATACAGGACGCAAATTAGAATCGGTTACGCCGGAAGATTGTGGTCGAGCTGATAAAGTGATCGCTAATAAAGATGAATGCCAGATTGTTGGCGGTAAGGGCGATCCAGCGGCAATCAAGGCTCGGATTGGCCAGATTAAGACCGAGATCGAAAAAGCCACCTCAGATTATGATCGAGAGAAACTAGAAGAAAGACTGGCTAAGCTGGCGGGAGGAGTGGCGGTTATTAATGTTGGAGCAGCAACCGAAGTCGAGCTAAAAGAGCTTCAGAAGCGAGTAGAAGATGCAGTGGAAGCAACTAAGGCGGCGGCCGAAGAAGGAATTTTGCCTGGTGGCGGGGTGGCCCTTCTTTTAGCCCGCCGCGCTCTAGAACAATTGGAATTAGAGGACCCGGAGGAAAAAATTGGTGTTGATATTATTCGGCATGCTTTGGAACAACCAGTTCGGTGGCTGGCCCGGAATGCTGGCGAGGATGAAGGTTATGTGGTTAGCAAGATTGAGGAAGCTCTGGCTAAAGGGAAAACTGATTTTGGCTACAATGCTTTGACGGGCAAGTTTGAATCAATGATTGATGCTGGTATTCTGGATCCGGCTAAAGTGACCCGAAGTGCTTTGGAAAATGCCGCTAGTATTGGGGCAATGGTGTTAACCACTGAAGTAATGATCACTGATTTGCCCGAGGAAAAGGAGGAAAAAACGGGTGCTAATAGTTCAATGCCGGGAGCTGACTATTAAGGCAGACGGGCTTTCGACTTTATCAATCCCCCGACCTCTCGGGGGATTTTTTTGCCTTCTGTTAATGGATTTTGCTATTATTAAAATGATATGGCCAAGGTTCTTTTTATTATCGCTCCTCATGGTTTTCGCGATGAAGAGTTGTTAAAGCCAAAAGAGATCTGCGAAGCGGCGGGGTTTAAAACTGAGATTGTTTCAACTAGAAAAGGGGAAGCGACGGGAATGCTGGGGGCCAAAATTAAGGTTTCTAAAAATTTATTAGCGGTTAATATCAGTGATTATCAAGCCATTATTTTCGTTGGTGGTACCGGGGCGCGAGAATATTTTGAGGACGCTTTGGCGCTAGCCATTGCTGAGGAGGCAGTTCGTCAAAACAAGGTGTTGGCGGCTATTTGTATTGCGCCTTCTATCTTGGCTAATGCTGGTGTCTTGCGAAGCCGGCGAGCAACGGCCTATCCTTCAGAGAAGGACAATCTTCAGGCCAAGGGAGCTCGGTACACGGGCGAACCAGTGACCGTAGACGGAAAAATAATTACTGCTTCAGGGCCTGAGACCGCCACTGAATTTGGTTGGAAAATTGTAGAGTTGTTGCAAAAATGATTGATTTTCTTGAGGTTCTTCGCGAAAAGCGGGCTTTGGTTTGGCCAGAAATCAAACAATACCTCAATCTTATGACCCAAATGCCAACTTATTGTCAGGTGCCGCCGAAATATGAATCAGAAGCAAAGTTTCATTTCCAACTAGTGGCTGATTATCCAGAGAGAAAGGGTAAGTATGTTCGACCTACTCTGGTTTTGTTAACCGCGGCGGCACTAGGTTTTCCTCAGGAGCAGGCGATTAAAACGGCTGCGGCGATGGAAATTTCAGAAAATTGGATCTTGAATCATGACGATATCGAGGATGATTCATTAATGCGTCGCGGTCGACCCGCACTTCACCGAATTTATGGCCAAGAATTAGCTCTTAATGCTGGCGACGGCCTTCACCTTTTAATGTGGAAAGTGCTTCGAGATAACGAGGCGGTGGTGGGAACGGAGAAAGCCTTGACTATCATGGATGAATTCTATCGAATGCTCAATCGCACTGTTTTGGGACAAACGATTGAGATTAAATGGACCCGAGAAAACCGAGTCGATTTAACTGATGAAGATATCCTTTTTATCTTTGAAAGTAAAACAGGTTATTACACTATTGGAGGGCCAATGCGTTTGGGAGCAATACTGGCTGGAGCTAATCAGGATCAACTAGGACGACTCTATCAGTTTGGTAAGCTGATGGGCTATTGTTATCAAATAACTGATGATTTGCTGGATTTGACTTCGAACTTTGCTGGTTTAAAAAAACAAACTGGTAATGATATTTATGAAGGTAAGAGAACAATGATGTTGGTTCATTTGTTTCGAAATATTAGGGGCAAAGACAAGAGAAGATTGTTAGCAATTATGAGAAAATCTCGAAAAGAGAAAACTGAGGCAGAAGTGGTTTGGGTGATTAAAATGATGGAAAAATACGGCAGTTTGGCTCATGGTCGGAAGATGTTGGCTAAATTTATTAAGCAGGCAAAAGAGTATTTTGACCAGAATCTAGATTTTTTGGTTGAGCGGCCGGCTCGGGATCAGATCAGAGCTTTTATCGACTTTGTCGCCCAGAGGACTTATTAGCTGCTTTGGTGGCCTCATATACCGCTCGGGCTAGGGAAATCGGATGGGGGTTAGTTTTTCTTCGTCGTTGACAAACTTCTGGAGAGCAAGGCGAGCCCCTTAGAAATCCTGATCCAGGAGTTAAACACGATTTACCTTCTTCATCGGTGAGCCTTAGTATAGAATTGTGGCGGCGCCAGATTTCAGCGGGACCGGGCATTTTGGTAAAAAGAGCTTTTTTTAATAACCTGAAAACTCCAATAAAGCAAATAAAAAATTGCTGCTAGCGAGAGAGTAAAGAGGAAAAGGCTGGTGGCCTCGATAGCTAATTTCACTTTTTCTGGTATGGTGCCAATGAAGTGAGTAATAAAGAAGGAAAGAATTGCTAATGATAAAGCTAAAATTGCCGGCACAAGAGCAGTTGAGCCAATCAAGATGGTTTGAGAAAAATCGCGCTCTTTTTTTATTATTCTTAGAGTTAAAAACGGATGATAGATTAATCCCAAAAGATTGCGTCCGAGGAGATAGGCTTCCTTAATCCCAATTAGAAGACTTAGCTTGATGATTCTTTTAATAGTTTTTCTAATTGATTTTTTTGCCATTTTTGAGCAAATTGTTTTCGAGCTCGGCTAAGCCGGGATTCAACTGCTTTGACGGTGATTGCCATTTTTTGAGCAATGGCTTTCATTGACAAGCCGTCTATATATTTAAGTCGTAAAATTTTGGCATATCCTTCGCTTAATTGCCTAAGAACAGTTTTGATTTCTTGCTGGAGTTCTTGTCTTAAGTACTTTCCTTCTGGACCTAGGGCCTGGTCACGAATTTCTTCAAGAAAAGGGAAGTAAGAAAAGAGGATGGTTTTAATTTTTTCTCTGCGGTAGTAATCGGCGATTTCATGACGGGCAATACTGCAAAGCCAGGAAAAAAGAGAAGAACGAAATTTAAAGTTGGGGAGCGATTCTAGGGCGGCAATTAGGGTTTCTTGAACAATGTCTTCGGCATCTTGACTATTTCTGGTCCGCTTTTTAATAAAAGAAAAAAGGGGTTTTTGGTAGTGATCAAGAAATTTTCTCAATGCCTCTCGGTCTTCCTTCAAAAGTTCTTTTACTAGTCTCCTCTCCTCCTCTCTCCCAATCCTTTTCACTTTAATATATTAATATATTAAATCATTAAAGTTTTGCCTTTTGAGCTTTGAGTTTTGAGTTTATTTAATTAATTCATTAAAATCCCACAAAGTCTTGACAGGGTGTTTTTGGTGATTATATCATTAAGCAAATGCCTCAAGTCTCTCGTTGGCCCTTAAGCGATCAAAAATGGGAAGAGATTTTTAATTTTTTTCTTGATTCTCTCCAGATTAGTCGAGATAAACAGACTTTGAAGACCTTGCTTGAATTTTTGTTAACACCAACGGAGAAGGTAATGTTAGCCAAAAGAATAGCCGCCGCTCTTTTTCTTGCTAAGGGAGCTGACTACGAGGAAATTAAGCGTCAGCTCCATTTAAGCACTGCTACTATTGCCAAAATTAAAATCCGCCTTTTAGAAAACCAGTCAGCCCAGGAATTACTAGAAAAACTCCTTGCCCGTTATCAGCGAGAGAAAACAACTCTAAAATTTTTCCATGCTTTAGCTAAAGTTGGTGCTTTTGGAGGTAAGGGTCACCGGATTTGGGAGGCAGAGAAAAAGAAGATTGAGAGAGAATTACAAAAGAGAATTTTTTGAGAGGCTCAAGATAAAACCTCTCCTGGCCTGACTTTAATATATTAATATATTAAATCATTAAAGTTTTTCTTTTGAGCTTTGAGTTTTGAGCGCGCTTTAATATATTAATTCATTAAAGTGGATTAGGAGATTCAAAAGAGGGAAGAAATGAGGTTGGCAGAGTCACTGAGTAAAGAAACTATTTTTGCCTTCAATTGTGACGATTTTGTTATTTATCGGGGAGTAGTTGAGGCAGTAAGGAAAACTAAAAGACCAGTGATTGTTCAATTGTCGCCCGGAGAGCTTGATTTTTGGGGATTAAAAAGATTTATAGTTTTGGTTAGAAGTGAAGGTTTGCCTCTTTTTGTCAATTTTGATCACAGCCGAGAGCTTTCTTTGGTTAAAAAAATCATTGATCTAGCTCCTGACATGATTCATTTTGATGGCTCTGAGTTATCTTGGGAGGAAAATATTAGGTTGACTAGGCAGGTAGTTAAGTTAGCGCATCCGAAAGGGATTTTGGTTGAGGGAGAGCCTGAGCGAGATCAGACTGATCCTCAGCGAGCGGCGGAGTTTGCTCAGCGGACGGGGGTCGATTTGATTGCTGTTTTTGTTGGTAATCGACATGGCATGGATCCCCGAAGACCAGAAAGGCTCGATTTTGGACGATTGAGAACAATTAAACAGAAAGCTGGTCGAACTCTTTTAACCCTCCATGGGGGATCAGGAGTGGCTCAGGAAGACCTAAAGACGGCTATTAAGGAGCAATTAGTGGCCAAGATTAATATCAATACCCAGCTTCGGTTGGTTTATCGCCAGGAATTGGAGCGACAGCTTCAAAGCTATTCAGGGGTCAGAGTTTATCAGTTGATGGGGCCAGTAATTAATAGGATCACTGGTGAAGTATTAAAAATTTTAAATTTCAAATGATCAAATGACCAAATCTTTTGATGTTATTTCTTTTGGTTCGGCGATAGTAGACATTTTTCTCAAATCAGCTGATTTTAGATTGGTCAAAAATAAAGGTAAAACAATCATTTGCCAGCCTTACGGAGCTAAGATTGAACTCAAAAAAAGGGTTATTTGTAGCGGTGGTGGGGGCACTAATACGGCGGTTTCTTTTGCTCGTTTGGGTCTCAGGTCAGCGGTGGTGGCCCGATTGGGTCGGGATTTATTTAGTCAATTAATTGTTGATGAGCTTGAACAAGAAGGAGTAATAACTGACTTTCTGGTTAGGAAAGAAGAAGAAACCGACACTTCAGTGGTTTTGATTGGTCCTGATGGTGGGCGAACTATTTTAGTTTATCGGGGGTCGACGAGGTTGGAGATAGAAGATATTAACTGGTCTAGGCTCTCCAGTCGTTGGTTTTATTTGGCTTCGCTAGAAGGAAATTTGAATCTAGTGGAAAGACTGATTGATTTTGCTCGGAAAAGAAAAATTCGAATAGCCTGGAATCCAGGCGAGAAAGAATTAAGGCAAAGAGAGAGAATAATCAGATTAGCCAATCAAGTTGATCTTTTTAATCTTAATCGGGAGGAAATGGAAGAGTTAGCAAGAGAAAGACTGGGAGCGAAAAATTTTTGGCCCAAGGTCAAAGAATTGGGGGCTCGATTAGTTATTGTTACCAATGGTCGTGATGGTGCCTATCTTTTGTCTTCAGACAATCTAATCTTTAGACCAGCTCCAGCTCGCTCGCCAGTTGATGAAACGGGTGCTGGCGACGCTTTTGGCAGTACTTTTGTGGCCGGTTTAATTAGAGGATTTACGCTTGAGGCTGCTTTTGAGTTGGCGATGGTTAATGCTGCTTCAGTGGTGCAAAAAATTGGTGCTAAAGCGGGATTAATGAATTTAAATGAAGCTTAAACCGACTCAACTGAGGCTTACTACCAAATTAGAGCAGTCTCAACGGGAGCAGCGGAGCCGAATTCTGGTCTCTCTCTTGTTTTTATTTAGTTTGCTCCCCAGTCTTTTTCTAGCCCTTTGGGCTCGGTGGCGAGATCAGGGTTTAAGTTGGCCTCAGGTGAAGTTTGACTCTTTTTCTTTTGGAAAAAAAGAAATAACTCCGGTCAAGAGTTTGTCTCAACGGTTAGATGGTTGGGCGCAAACACGGCTCAATCGATTACCTGGACAATGGGCTGTGAGAGTAGAATTATTAACCCGAGACTTTCGCTGGGGGATTAACGATCAGATTCAATTTCAGGCAGCCTCATTAATTAAGCTTCCAGTAGTAGCCGCCTTTTATCATCAGGTAGCCCGAGGCCAGTTTAAATTGGAGGAGATTTATCGTCTTCGAGAGGAGGATAAGGTTACTGGCGCTGGCAGCTTACAATATCAACCTGCCGGAACTAAATTGACTTGGGGCCAATTGGCTCAGCTAGCCCTGTCACAATCGGACAACACTGCTTTCAAAATTTTGCGCCAGCGTTTGGGCGATCAACTAATTAATCAGTTAATGCTTGATTGGGGTCTGACTCAAACTGATTTAGAAAACAACTTGACTACAGCTGCTGATGTAGCCCGATTGTTTCGTCAACTCTATCATCATCAACTTCTTGACTCTCCCTGGAATGAACAAATGTTAATTGATTTAACCGAAACCATCTTTGAAGACCGTTTACCAGCTGGGGTGCCCGAAGGGATTCGAGTAGCTCATAAAGTTGGTACTGAGGTAGGGGTGGTATCTGACGCAGGAATTATTTTTACTCCCAATCAGCCTTTTGTGTTAGTAATTCTTAGTCAGGGTACTAGAAATCAATTGGCAGAAAAACTATTTCCCCAATTAGTTAATGAGTTGTATTGGTTGTTGGTTGAGGCTGATTCTTAGGAGGGAAAGAGCATTTGGATCGGGGGACGGTGCCTTGGAGAAAAAACTCTTCTTTCATCACTGTGCATTGGGGACAATCAGGCTTATTGGCGCGAAGGCAAATTTTAGCTTTGACGACATTATTAGGTTGGGGCCAATCTTCTTGAGGTTGATTTTTAAGTAGGAGGCGCATAATTCGGTGCCAAATAGGAGTGGCGCCAGTGATTCCTGAGGCCACATAACTCATGGGCGAGTTATCGTTATTACCTACCCAAGTAGCGGCCAGCCAAGAAGGAGTATAGCCGATAGCCCAATTATCCCGGAGATTGTTGCTAGTACCAGTTTTAACCGCTACCTTATGCTTGGGAATTTTAAGGAGAGAATTGAGACCAAAACCAAGAGCCCGAGCTTGATTATCAGCCAGAATATCGGTCAAAATGAAAGCAATGCCTGGATCAAGCACTTGGCTTCGAGGGCACGACCCGAGAGTAAGGCAAAGATTTTGATAGATGATTTTTCCCTGAGCATTTTTAATCTTGAGAATGGGGTTGAGGGGAACTTTCTTGCCCAAGTTGGCTAGGACCGAATAGACTTGAGCCAAATCAATCATTTTTACCTCGCCGCCTCCTAAGGTAAGAGAAAGACCAAAGCGACTAGGATCGGTCCAAGTGGTAATGCCCAATTTTCGCCCCATTTCGATCATTCGCTCGACTCCATAGGAAGAAAGAACTTTAACAGCAGGAACATTAAGTGAAGAGGCCAAGGCCACTCTCAAAGGAACAGGGCCGTGAAATTGGTTATCATAGTTCTTGGGCGAATAAGCTGGTTGGCCGGGGATGCGATAGGTAATTGGTGTATCGGGAATGATGGTAGCCGCAGTGTAACCCAGACTCAGGGCGACAGCGTAATTAACTGGCTTGATTGCCGATCCCGGTTGGCGCGGCCGGAGGACGACATTGACATTGCCATCATTTTTGAAATCAAAATAATCTTTGGAGCCCACCATGGCAATAATCTCGCCTGTGGGCGGTTTGATAACTAGAGCGGCAGCATTGTTAATTTTTAGGGCCTCAATTTGGGCCAGTTCTTCTTGAACGATGGCCTCAACCTGTTTCTGAATGGGCCAATCTAGGCTAGTAAACACAGTAAGGCCGCCCTGTTCCACTGTTGATTGGCCGTATTTTTCTACTAATAAATCTTTAATGTAGAAGACAAAATGAGGGGCCTTAATTGATTCGCCTTGAGAGGCAAAACGAAGAGGTTGAGCAATAGCCTGGGCAGCTTGGCTGGGCGAGAGGTAGCCAGCCTTGACCATTTCTTGAAGAACTTGAATCTGGCGTTTTTTAGCCAACTCAGGATAGGCCCCGAAAGGAGAGTATTTAGTAGGAGCTCGGGTTAATCCAGCCAAGAGGGCGCTTTCAGCTAGATTGAGTTGCCAAACATGCTTACCAAAATATTTTTGAGCCGCCTCTTCGGCCCCATAAGCAGTACCGCCATAAGGGACTTCATTAAAGTACATTTGGAGAATTTCATTTTTAGAAAACTTAACTTCTACTAGTAGTGCTAAGATTGCCTCTCTAATCTTACGACGCCAAGTTTTCTCTGGACCTAACAGGGCATTTTTGACTAACTGTTGCGTAATGGTTGAACCACCAATAGGTGGTTCGTCGGGATGCAATAGGTTATGTTTCAGAGCTCGAAGAATTCCTCGCCAAGAAAGGCCATTGTGAAAATAAAATTCCTTGTCTTCAATGGCAAGGGTGGCTTCGATAAAGTAGGAGGGGATCTTTTCCAAGGGCACTAAGGTGCGATTTTGATTGCGGTAGATTTTATAGAGAAGAACGCCATTGCGATCGTAAATTTTGGTGGTTAAAGAAGGTTGTCGCTGAATTAGGTGATCAGGAGAGGGAAGGCCGGAAAGAATTTCATTGATTAAGCCAAAGAGAATTAGTATTAATCCGATAATAATTAGGATGAAGGCCAGTTTTTTCTTTTTTAAAATTCTTAGAAATTTGGTGATTAGAATTTTGAAAAGGGGAATTTTTTTCTTTGGTCTCCCTCTTTTTCTTTTTCTAATTCGGATTTTTTTTAGTCCAACTAGGAATTTTTTAATTGAACGATTGATTTTTTTAGACAACCTGATTATTTTTTTTATTTTTCTCTTGATTGTGACAGCAATTTTTTTGGGTCTGCCCCGCTTTCTTTTTCCAAAAGTTAGTTTTTTTCTTGAAAAGATCGATTTTTTTAGAGAGGTGGCTAAAATTAAACTGTAAAGAAGAAAATAATATCCTGGTAAACCTAATAAAATTAAGAGTTGTCTTATTGACCTAATAAAAGAAGTCATCCCGCTGGTTATTATAACCTATTTTATGAGGATTGAGAAGGAGGGGAAATTTTGACTGGCTCTTCTCGGGGAGGACAATCAAGACAGATAATCGTTCCTAAAGGATCAGTTACCA
>JALUUX010000041.1 GCA_027021145.1 Candidatus Shapirobacteria bacterium | reverse complement strand
AACACTCAAAGACCTCATCACAGCCTTTCTCTTCAGGAACCAATGAAGGTAGTAGTTAACCACCTTGAGAAAACAATGAAGGGTAACCAAGACTCCAGAGAGTCCAAAATGTTGTGGACGGATACATCTCATTGCTTTTTCAAAAAAATAAGTTATAATATAAGAGCTATGTCAGGTTTTTTAGAACGATTTCTTAGAAGAAAGCCAAAACAAAGTTCAGAAGAGGGAAATTCTTTGCCAGAAGAAACTACTTCTTCTCAACGCACCACCCCGTTATGGTTGACTAGACAAGAAGAGTGGGGCAGAGATCGAGAAAGACTAATGAGGGCAGCAGCTAAAGCGTTGGAAATTGCGACGGAAGAACTACGAAGAACGGATCCTGAATTCTCAAGACTACCCGAACAACAGCAGTTGAAGGAAGCAGCTTTTCTTCTTAAGGAATCACTTGGTGAAATAGGCAAGCAAGAATCGAAAGATTGACGAGTCTCTTGGTTTCTAATTTTTCCAATTTCTCCAACACCGGGTGTTGATTGCTATTCAAACACCGGGAATCACCCCGTTAACTAAATTACAACATCATCTTTAATTTTTCGATTCTCTCCTCAATTGGAGGATGAGTGGAAAAGAGGCTGGCAAAGCGGCGCAAGCCCCGCTTCGCTCCACCAAAAGGGTTAATAATGTAAAGGTGGGCGGTAGCCGGATTGGCTTGTAAAAGCGGTTGATTGTAATTAGCTAATTTCTCCAAGGCCCTAATCAAGGCTTGGGGTTGGCGCGTTAACTTAGCTGCCGAAGCATCAGCTAAAAACTCTCGTCGCCTGGAAATGGCCAGCTGAATCAACTTAGCGATAATAGGAGCTAAAATTAGCATCATTAGACCTACCGCTAAAACCACTGGATTAGCTGAGCGTTCCTCCTCATCTGATCTCGCGCTCACTCGCCCCAACCGCAATAGCCAATCACTTACCAAAGTTACCATTCCCACTAATACCGCCACAATAGTCATCAGGCGGATATCATAATTAACAATATGAGAGATCTCATGAGCAATGACAGCCTCTAACTCACTTTTATCAAGCTTTTCCAGTAACCCACTAGTAGCACAGACTACCGCATGTTTAGGGTCTCGCCCGGTAGCAAAAGCATTCATGGCTGGACTCTCAATAACATACAGTTTGGGGGTAGGGATCTGGGCAGCGATTGCCAGGTTCTCGGCCGCCGTATAAAAATCAAAATACTCTTCTTTAGACGCCGGTTTAGCGCGAGAAAGAGTTAAGATTAGTCTGTCGCCCCAGAAATAACTGCCCGCTGAAGAAAGAAGAGAAAAAATAGCTGCAAAAACAATCAATTCTTGACTGGAGCCTAAGATTCTTCCCACCAACCAAACAAAACCAACAACAAAAGCAATGAATCCGGCAATAATTATTGCCGATCGCCTCTTATTTTGATCAACTTGCTCGTAAACATTAAGCATTTCTTAGAAGAAACTTCAAGTTATAAATTCTAAATTCGAAAAGATTTTTTGGTAATTGGAATTTAAAAATTGTTTAGAATTTAGATATTAGGATTTAGTTAATTTAGTTTTACCCCTGGTGTCTTCGTCTCTTCCTTAGAAACTCTTAGGTATTCACCCCCAGTGGGCATTTCCAAACCTTTTTCTTGTTGAAAACCAAAAATCTTGGCCACTAGATTACTAGGAAAAGTAACTAATTTTTGATTAAAGTCGGCTGTCAGATCAATTAGGGTTCGTCGAGCATACATCACTTTGTCAGCCGTATCTCTCAGCTCGCTCATAAGCTTACTCACCACTTCTGCTCCCTTAATTTGCGGATTGCTTTCCACCACTACCCGTAAGCCCCCCAACGCCTCTTGGATCAAATTCTGAGCTGCTTCAATCTGGCTGACATCACCCGAGCTAGCTGCCTGATCGATAACTTTTCTTGCTTCCGTTAATTTGTCAAAAATCGCTTTCTCATGCTTCAAGTAGCCCTTAGCCGATTCAACTAAATTAGGAATCAACTCCGCTTGCCGCTTCAATTGATTACCAATTTCTTGGACCGATGCCTTAATCTGCGTTTTAATCGTCTGCAAACTATTGTAAACAGCAACAACATAAACAATAACTAAAATAAAAGCCGCGATAACAAAGATCATGCCTCCTCCTTTATTATTAATTCTGTTTTATTAATTAACTTTTAACTTTTAACTCAGCTATTAACTATTAACTATTAACTATTAATTTATTAATTATATCTCAATCCCCATCGCCCGAGCAAACTCTTTTAAGGGCAAGGTATTAACAATATCTTTGGCTTCCGCCCAACCGCGCCGAGCGACATCAATTCCATAACGAAGATAGTCCAATTGCTCTACTGCATGACTATCGGTATTAATTACTAGTTTAACCCCTCGTTTTATTGCTTCCCGAACTAAAACATCAGGCAGGTCAAGGCGTTCTGGATAGGCATTGATTTCTAAAAATTTATTGTTTTGACGACAAAACTCAAATATTGGCTCCCAATCAACTTCATATCCCTCACGACGATTTAATAGTCTTCCAGTGGGATGAGCTAAAATTTTAGCTTTCGGATGACTAAGAGCTTTCAGAATTCTAGCGGTCATCTCTCGACGCGAAAGATCAAAGATACTATGAATCGAAACGATAACAAAATCTAAATAATCAAGGGCCGCCTCGGGCAATGCTAGACTGCCGTTAGGTCGAATATCTACCTCTAATCCATTAAAAACATAAATGTTCAAATTATTTATCCATGAACTCCTTTTTTGCTCAATATAGTGAGCTTTGCGCTTAATAATAGCAATTGTTTCCCGAGTAGTATGGCGACTTCTACTAGGATTGTGCTCAGTAAAAGCTAAATATTGATAACCCAGTTCTACTCCCCGCTTCACTATTGTTTCCATAGAATCGACTCCTTCATCATGACTGCTTTCTATGTGAAAACTCGAGTGAATATGGAGGTCACCCCTCATGTCTTCCAGTTTGACCAAAGTCGGAAGGCCATTTTCCATCGCCGCCTCAATTTCGCCCCGATCTTCTCTTAACTCCGGTGGAATCCACTCTAGTCCCAAATATTGATAAAAATCCTTTTCGCTTTTAAATTTCTTTCGCTTTTCGCTTTTTGCTTTTAATTTTTTAATCCCATACTCTGACAAGCTTAGCCCTTGCTCCAAAGCCAACTCTCTTAAATGAATATTATGCTGTTTTGAGCCAGTAAAGTGTTGAAGAAGTGACCCATAAGAGTCAGGTGGATGGAGGCGGAGATCAATTTGATGACCTGATTTTAGTAAAACAGAGATCAACCGCTCGCCAGAGCGCAAAATTTCCTTAACCTCTGAATAGCGCTTAATCCAATCAATTACTCGCTGAGGCTGATCAGTGGCCAAAGCCAGATCAATATCACCTACGGTGGCACAGCGTCGGCGCAAACTTCCTAGTGGGTCGGCGCTAATCACCTCAGGACACTGAATTAAGTAATCGATCAATTCTTGGGCGATGAAATCTGCTTTAACCAATAACATTCTCTTTTTCTTCTGGCCGATCTGAACGAATCTTTTGATTGATCGCAAAATTTTTGCTTCGGAGTCGGAACCAAATCCGACTACTCGACTGATTTCTCCATCTCGTGCTGCCTCTTCTAATCGCTTAAGAGCGTTTTTAGCTTTTCTAATTCCTAATGCCTGGCATAGTTTGAAGGCAGTTTTAGGGCCAATTCCCTTAATTTGAATTAATTCAAACATCGCTGGGGGCAATCCTGAGAGAACTTCGTCAAAGTGTTTTACTCTCCCGGTTCTAAAAAGCTCGTCTAGGTGTTGAGCAATGCTGGGGCCCACTCCTGATAATTGATCTAACTGGCCATCATCCCATAAATCTTTAGCTTCTGAGGTAGAATGTTCGATTGCCGTAGCGGCTCGATCATAAGCGATTGCCTTAAATTTGGCATTTTTACCGCCTTTAATTTGATAAGCCGCCGCTACTGCTCGAAGCAATTTCGCCACTTCTTCATTGGTCCAAACCTTCTTCCCCTTTTTCATATTTTTATTTTATATTTTTTATATTACCTGCCGATGGCTTTTCTCTGTCTTTCGCGCCAAGCACTTCCATCTATTCCCATCTCTCAATCTTATATTGCAATCCTACCATAAATTTGTTAAGATCTTGCAAGATATAGAATTCAAGCTTTGAAAATTTGTCTTTTAATTTTGCTTTTGCATATTTGTCCGGGGCTGTAGCTCAATCGGTTAGAGCATCCGCCTGTCACGCGGAAGGTTGCGGGTTCGAGTCCCGTCAGCCCCGCAAAAGCGGGTTACGGGTCCGCCCCGACAATTCGGGATAAAGGTCCCGGAGCCTCGCTAAACTCTTCTTTCCCCTGCCCATAATCTCCTGCCCGAAAGGAGGTGAGCAAGAAATAATGAGTCCTAAAAACAACACTACCAACACCGGAATTATCGACAAGTTTAAACAATCAGAGCAGCTAATTAGCATGATTATGGGCATTCTATTGGTTCTTCTAATTGGTGGTTTCGCTTATCGTTATTTCCAAAGTCAAGTTAAAACTCCTCCAACTCCAGAAACCAGTTCGAGCGAAACCAGCCAAGAAAAGACCGAGTCGAAAAAAACAGAAACCACTCTACCCCAAAAACACCAGGTGGCGCGAGGCGAAAATCTCTGGCAAATAGCCGAACGCTACTACCAATCAGGTTATAATTGGGTCGACATTGCTCGGGAAAACAAACTAACCAATCCCAATTTACTCCTCGTGGGTCAGGAGCTAGTTATTCCCAATGTCCCCTCGAGAAAATTAACCGTTGCCAACAAGTCTCAGCCAACAACTAGCGGGGTTACGATTAAAAAGGGTGGTGAATATACCATCAAAAAGGGTGATTCTCTAAGCAAGATCGCTGGAGCAGTTTATGGTGATATCTTTCTCTGGCCCAAAATCTGGGCTGCTAACCGCGACCAGATTCATAATCCTAATTTGATTTTCCCGGGCCAGAAAATTAAAATTCCTAATTAGAGACTGATTGGCGAGGATAGTTTAACGGAGAGAACAGCCCGAAGAGTGCGGGATTAGTTGAGCGGCTCAACGCCACCTTCCCAAGGTGGAGAGAGGGGTTCGACTCCCCTATCCCGCTCCGGCCACCCTAGCTCAGTGGCAGAGCAGCGGATTCGTAACCCGCAGGCGGGGGTTCGATTCCCCCGGGTGGCTCAGGAAAAGCAATGGCTAAACAATTCCAAAGAAGAAGTCAGAACCAGTCAGGCAAGAAGCAATTTCTCGTCAAAAACGGTCCTTCTGAGGAAGAAAAAATTAAGCGACGAGCAATCATTTTTGGCTTGCTTACTCTCGCCCTAATTATCTCCATTTTTATTTGGGGCATTCCCCTTTTTATTCGATTAGTCGGCAGCCTAACTGAGTTAAAAAGTGAGCAGGAGCAAAATTTAACCCAAGATGTCATTCCCCCGCCAGTGCCTCGCCTCTCTTTTCTTCCCGAGGCTACCAATAGTGCTGTTTTAACAATCACTGGCTTTACTGAACCAAGAGCCGAAGTAGTAATTGAGTTTAATCAAAAACAAATCACTACTCAGGCTGACGAAGAAGGCAAGTTTATCCTAGAGAAACTCAATCTTGATCCAGGCGAAAATCAGGTCAGGGCTTTAGCCATTGATGCCGCAGGCAATAAAAGCGAGTATTCCAAGCCACTAAAAGTTGTTTATGACCAAGAACCGCCAAAATTAGAGATTCTTTCACCTCAAGACGGGATTGCCGTAGAAGAACGCAATTTAGAAGTTAGGGGGGTAACCGAGCCAGAAGCCCGAGTTCTAGTCAATGATCACTTGGTTATTGTCGATGAAGAAGGAAAATTCAACACCCGACTAATCCTAAAAGAAGGGGGCAATCAGATTAAAATTGTCGCCCAGGACCTTGCCGGTAATCAGACTGAGAAAACTCTTACCGTTACTTATCTACCCTAATTAAAGACCACAGTTTAGCTCTCACTAAATAGCTATGAAAGCTCATTAGAAAGGCAAAAATTAATCCTCGAGTCCCATCACGCCATCCTTGATGCCAGAAAAAATTTTTCAAAAATTTTCCCAGAGGATAGATAATTATTTGCCACCAACTTGTTTTAATTCCCTTAGCTTTTAATTTATTAGCCTGAATTGAACTATAGAAGTTAATTTTCTTTAGAGCGGTGGTAAGATCAGGAAAAGAATAGTGAAGCAAGGGGGTTTTAAGTTGCCCCACCTGGCCCTTAATTAGCCAACGCTCATGCACTCGACCAACCCATTGACCTTTCTTTTTTTTGCCTAAGCGAAGTAATTTGATTGGACCTAAAGACCAGTCCCAAATTGGCTTATCGGCTGATTTGAGTGGCTGGCCAATAAAAACTTCACGACGAGATAAATAAAAACCATCATAACGATCTTCTCTAACGCGTCGCACAATCTCAGAAGTAAGAGAGGGGGAAACTACTTCATCAGCATCAAGAAACAAAACCCAATCATTTTTAGCCTTAGTTAAAGCAAAATTTCTTTGTCCGGCAAAATCACGGTTTAATCTTCTTTTAAAAACCCTTGCTCCCCTACTCTTAGCTATCCGAACGGTATTATCAGTAGAGTAGTCATCGATAACAATAACCTCACCGCACCAGCACAAATGATCTAAACATCGCCCAATATTACCTTCTTCATTCTTAGTCAAGATGACTGCCGAAATAGCGACCTTCATTTTTGGTTTTTTATCCATTAAGCAACTGAATATAGATTTCTTCTAATTGACTCGCAGTCTTGTCGCGATCAAACTCTTTCTCTGCCCTTTGGCGAGCTTTTAAACCTAACACCCTCCTCCTCTCTTCCGATTCTATCAGCTCCCTAAGAGCGGAATAAAGTTGTTTTTGGTCGCCAGGATTGACCAGAAGCGCGGCTTGACCCACTACCTCAGGAATGGCGCCGCAGCGAGTGGTTACTATTGGCAGGCCAGCAGCCATAGCTTCAACTAAAGCCATACCGTATTGTTCTTCCATAGTAGTGATTGGCTTTGAGGGAAAAACAAAGATATCCGCCTCCTGATATTCCTTTGGCATTTCCCAATACTCAACCACCCTTGTATTAATATATTGATAAATTGATACATGATTTATCCACTTTAAAACTTTCTTTTTCTCTCTTCCCGCACCAATCAACACCAAGTTAATTGAAAAATTCTTTAAGTCAATTAGTAATTGCCTAAACACTTCTAATAAATCCCAAACTCCTTTTTCCTCCGCCAATCGGCCAACAAATAAAATTTTCAAACTTTTTGGATTCTGATTTGTTGTTTGATGTTTGAACTTATCCAAATTAACTCCCATCCTAACAACAATAATCTTTTCTGGAGAACAACCTTCTTGAATTAGGGCATGTTTAGCCTTTTTTGTGGGAGTAATAAAAAGATCCACCTCTCTAAATGCTTGCTGCTTAAAACTCTTTCTACCCCAAATACCCTCGTTGTTAAAAGGAATTATTTCCCAACAAGTAGCGACTACTTTCTTTACCCAACCTCTTTTTCTAGCCCGCAAGCATTGCTGAGTGTAATGATAATAGGTTTCAGCACAATGAGCGATATCAAAGCCTTGAAGTTGTTTTTCTAGGCCCAAAAGATAATGAGCATCAATCATAAGCCGATTCAAAATGGGCATTTTCTTTGGAAAGTCAGGCAAGTCTGTTGGCGACCAGAGGTGGATTACTGGAATTTTTCCCGGCGGAGCCAAAATTTTCTTAGCTCCAAAAGCTATTAACTGGTGATTCTTAAGCAAGGGTTCAAAATTTTGCCCTTCCCAGGGATTCAAAAACGCCCCCCTCACAACTCCAATTTTCATGCCTTGTTCTCGCGAATAACCCTACTCAAAATGGCTAAAAAATGACGCGCCGCATCATCCCAGGACCAATGTTGTGTCACGTAATCTCGTACTATCTTTCTTCTCTGTTCAACTTCATCACGATGACGGAGCAACCAATCTAACTGTCTAGAAAATTTATCAATACTTCTATCAACAAGCCACCCTACATCTTTTTTTACGCTCTCCTCTACACCCCCCTCTTTTACACCTAAAACAGGCAATCCACAAGCCATAGCTTCTAGGGGAACCAAACCAAAGGGTTCGTGCCTAGGGGCATATAACAACAAAAAGGCTCTATTATAGATTTCTACTAGCTCCTCGTCTGGAACAAATTCCCTTATCTCTAACCTAACTCCTAATCGCTTGGCTATTTCTCTAAATAAACTCGTGTCTCGCCCCCCGTTTCCCACCAATAAAAGCTTGAAGTGTTTTGTATAACTAGTTCTCCCTAGAGCTCTTATTATGAAATCGTGTCCTTTTAATTTGTTGAGAGCACCCACAGAAAGAAGCAATCTCTCTCTCCGTCTGCACTTATTCTGGAAGAAATCAACATCTACTCCATTTCTAACAACAAATACCTCTCTGTTATAAATATTTTTCAATCTAGCCTTCATATAATTAGAGATTGTTACAATCGATCTGGCGTGACTTACATTAATTTGATCAACCCTTTTAATAGGGAGTCTGAAGAAATGGGCAATTCTGCCCCTGAGTCCCCATACATGCCAATTGATGGGTTCATAAAATTCACGGGGATATTCATGACACCAATAAATAGAAGGAGTGTCACGATGCAAATACCTTAGAAGGTATGGAGATTTCGTCCAGTAGTCATGTGTTACAATGATGACATCAAATCGAGCCTTGTTAATTTCCTCTGCAATTTTTCTATGGAGTTTTGGCAACTTTAAGTAAATAAATTTTAAATAGGATAAAAAATTTTTGGGTTTATCGATTCTATACGTTTTGCAACTGACACCTCCCAACTTATCTATCGATAAAAAGTCTTTCACCCCATTAAATTTTGTAGAAAACACTTTTACTGTGGCACTCTCACTAAACCTCTTAATTTGCTCCATCAAAGCTCTTTTAGCACCTCCAGAAGGAAGATTATGGAATATAGCAAGCTTAATCATTTGACAAAAATCAATCGCATAATTACCATTGTAATTGTGTTAGTATTCATCAAGAAAGTCATTGCTGTTAATGTAATTCTATCATCATTAACCCTGTTATTAGTCACTACTCCACCCATTCTTCAAGCAACCGAACAACAACTACAGATAAAAGAGGATTTTTCATCATATCCACTAAATGAAAATATTTGGACTGTTTACATGAATGCAGGGGTCATAGATGCTGAAAATAGTTGGATTAATCTTTCATCCTTTGGCAATTCGTATCCATATATTCATCTCAAAGGTGATTTTGACTCAAAAAACAAGACTTGCTCACTAGAGATCAAGTTTAAATATAAAGTTCTCACGCCATGGGGAGTGGGAATTTCTATAGGGAACAGCTTGATTCCAAATAAACTGCCATTAATTAATTACGACCCGCTCGGCGAAAACGGAAATTCAATCCGTATTTGGTCAGAAAGTACAAATGACCTCAGAATCGTATACAGAAATTGCAATAACAAACCATGTCTAAAAGAGAAAGTGTTTTCCTCTCCCCCTAATACTAATACACATATCGTAAAAGTGAAATTTAAATCAAACTTTGCCCATGTTTTTCTTGATGATATCGATATCGGTAGCTTTGAGCTTAGCAATAACTTTAAAGTATGGTTTGGAAATCCATTAGTCACGCAAACCAACCTCACCTGGAGTCAATTATCCATTGACTATGTTTATTACTCGTGCGAACATATTCCTCTCATTATCATCCCCGGTCTGGGGGCGAGTTGGAATACTGAAGCCATGGTCTATGGCCGAGAGGTGCCCAACCAAGACTGGCAAATGACACCTTTTGTTAATCTTTATCAGCGACTGATCAAAACTGCCCAGATTAATGGCTATCAATTAAATCAAAACCTCTTTGTCTGGAATTATGATTGGCGAAAGCCGCTTTCGGAAATTGTCAGTAATTTGGGTGATTTTATTGATAATACTCCGGAACTGGCAACCGCAGAGAAAATTAATTTAGTCGGACACTCGTTAGGAGGACTAGTAGCTCGAGCCTGGACTCAAGTAGACCCAGATCACCTTGCTCGAGTAAATAGATTAATTACGGTCGGCTCACCCCACCAAGGCGTGGTTCAAGCCTATCAAGCTTTAGCCGGAGGTCAAATCGGTTCACGCCCCAGCTTAGGTTGGTTGGCAATGCAATTACTAATCCAAATTCACCGCCAAGGTTTTGAAACCGACGCTGCCGTTATCAGAAATCTGGCCCCAATTCTTCAAGATCTTACTCCCACCTTTGATTTCCTCAAAAAATATCGCCGCATCACCCCCGTTAACCAAAGTGCCTTTTTTAACCAACACCTCACCGTTCTCAACCAAAGTTTCAATCCCAATCAACAAAGCTATTTTTTGGCCGGTTACACCAACAACCACTCTACCCCCGAGTGGCTCTGGCTTAGAAACCGGAACATCTTAGACCGTCTCCTCGATCTCTGGCCTGACGGTCGGCCCTACAAAACTATCAATGGAGCAGGAGATGGAACCGTGTTAGTTAAAAGCGCCCGCTGGCAAAATGTAGATTATTCTAAACTCAGACTCAATCATCATCAAATTATTAGCGACCCCACCGCTGTAAGCAAGATTATGGAGTTGCTTGATTATCCCGAGGCCAGCATTGCCCAAACAGAGCCCCCTTATCCCAACAATAAGCTGCTAATTTTCTATTTGGCTTCACCGGCACAGTTAAGCGTTGACAACCTAACCCCCGCAAATAACAATCTTCAATTTATTGTCATTCCCAATCCAGAAAACAAAACTTATCAGGCTAAACTTACAGGAATAGAAAAGGGCACTTATCATCTCTACCTGGGCCAAATTACTCCAAAAGGCAGCTTTTGGCAAACTTACCAAGGAGAAATCCAGCCAGACGAAGAAAAAGTTTATCAACTACAAATTAACCTCAACTCTCCTCTACCTGACCCTCTGATTGATCCCACTGGCCTCAACCATTTAACCCAAGCCTATCAGCTACTAGAAAAACTGAGTCAAGAAACAAGCAATTCTTATTTATCAACCTCTCTCTTTTATCTAAACCAAGCTATCTCCTTGGCTGAAAGCCAGCGTTGGCCCCAAACCATTGCCCAAATTAAAAAATCGCTTGACTACTTAGCCCGCTTCGCTAGGAAGACCAATGACTCCCAAATCAAACAAGCCAACCAGACAGTGGCAATAATGAAAATCATTGCTTCGGGGTGGGAAAATATTCTTAGACACCAACACCTTGCTAGTCGCTCTAAAGCCTATCGTCAATATCGCCGTGCCCGCGGCTATTATTCCTTGGCCCGCCGGTTGATCCGATTGGCCCAACGGAGGCATCAAGAAACACCCAAAATTAAAGCTGTTTTTATCAATCAAAGCGAAGAGTTTTTGCAAACAACTAGAGAAGGGTGGCAAAAAAGAAATTATTCCCTTGTCGAATCCCAAGGCTACCTTGTCAAATTACTCTCTTGGATGGCTTTCGTCACTGGTCGTTAATATTCAGCCGCCTTTGTCCCAAGGTGGTCGCGCCAGGACTCGAACCCGGGACCTCCTCGATGTGAACGAGGCGCTCTAGCCAGCTGAGCTACGCGACCCGAAATTCAAATTGCCTCTTGAAATATTATAACAAAATTCCTAAACTTAATACGATGGTCAAACGAATTTTTAATTTCCTTCTGGAATCCATTCAGGCTCTGGTTTTGGCCCTATCAGTTTTTGTTCTTCTTTATCTCTTTGTTACTCAGCCCAACCAGGTTCATGGCCGCTCCATGGAGCGTAATTTCCACGATGGTGAATTTCTCTTAACTGAAAAGATAAGCTATCATTTTCGAGAGCCTCGCCGAGGTGAAGTGGTAATCTTCAAGGCCCCTCCAAGCGAAGCATGTGCTGAAGATGAGTGTGAGTATATTAAGCGCATTATTGGCTTACCAGGAGACAAAGTTAGGGTGCTTAATGGCCGAGTTTGGGTCAATGGCCAGATACTCCAAGAGGATTATCTTACCCCTGAATACCGCAATACCAACCCCGGCAGTTATCTTAAAGAGGGCCGATTAGTCATCGTTCCTCAGGGTGAATATATCGTCATGGGTGATAATCGCCCTCATTCCCGTGATAGCCGTGAATTTGGCCCTATTCCCCGAGAAAACATCATCGGTCGAGCT
>JALUUX010000040.1 GCA_027021145.1 Candidatus Shapirobacteria bacterium | reverse complement strand
CCTTCTTTTGCTGGGCCGCGTTGACCAAAGCTTCTTTCTGAGTAAGGTATGGCCGGGCTTGATCAAGCCGAGCAATATTTTTTTGACCGGTAACTTGACTAGTGGGCGGGATGGAATTCAGCTCCAGCTCTTGGAGAACATTGATGTATTTGATTGTCTCTGTGAGTTGTTTTTTTAGATCAGCTTGTTCTTTTGGGGATAAAGATAATTGGGCTAGTTGGGCTAGATGTTGAACATCAATTGAATCGTTAGCTTGCTTCTTGGCCATCGTTGATTCCAATTATAGCAAGATCAGGAAGCTTGGGCCAGGCTAATTTTAGTTCCCTGAATCTCTTGGCCCAAAATGGCCCTTTTAAGCTCCCCTTTTTCCTGACCATTGATAATAAGGGAAACAATGCCCTGTTTTTGGGCCAACGCTAATGAGGTGGTTATTTTATGGTCCATGCCCCCAGTAATATCAAATCCTCGAGCTTGGGTAAGACATGGTTTAATTTGGTCGAAGTTTTGGGGAGTAATTAAGGGAATGGTTTGATTTTGCTGGTCATAAACGCCATTGGTAATTCCCGCATGAATAATTTTTTTCACCTGATAGCGAGACTTGGTCAACTCTCTTGTCAGAACTGAAAAAACTTTTTCCGTGGAAAAGATTACTCCACCCCTAACAAGATCAATAATAAGGTCGCCATAAACCACGGGGATTAACTGATGATTTAGGGCGACTCGAATTGGTTTGACAAAGGATTTTTTAACTTGATGGTTTCGGCTTAAGATCCAGCTTGAGGGAGGAAAGCTGATTAGGGGTAAATCCAATTTTCGGCCCTGATTAATTACGATTCGATTTAATTGGGCCGCTACCTGATGAATGGCTGCCCAAGCGCCAGGACGCTTCAATCCATATTGCTTAACGGCATAATGACCAAAAGAACCGCTGCCATGACCAATGATAATTTTCTTTTTTCGGCCCAACTTTTTCACTGCTTCCCTAATTTCTCGCATCAATTGAGCGATTACTTTTTCTCTTGCTGTCAAGGGGCGCTGCTTGTCGGTAATCAAGCTCCCTCCAAGTTTGATCAAAATAACTTCCCCCGCCATTTTAACTTAAGCTTTAATCTTAATCTTAGTTTCTAGCAACTTATTTTATTTTACTCCCCCAACCCACCCAAGGTCCAACCAACCCAACCAACTTAAGTAACTCAAGTCACCTAAGTAACTTAATAACTTAGCCGATCCCAACTTCCCCACTCTCTTACTCTTCCACCCCCCAATTTCCCTAATTACCCTAATTCCCCTAACCATCCTAAGTAACCTAGCTAACCCAAGCAACTTATTCCCAACTTCCCCAATTCCCCCAAACTCCCTAATTTAGTCAATAAAGACTCCGTTTTGATAGCTAGTTTTCTTTATCCATCGTCCCTACATTGCGCACGAAACAGAAAGAGATAAACGAGACTATGATACGGTTAAGATTTGACAGGAACTTTACAGTATGTCATATAATATATATAGACTAAGCAGAAGTTTAGTCGTCGGCATTTCTGAAGGTTGTTGGCCCAGAAACTAACAGCCTTCACCAAATACTTCTTCGAGCCTTTTTATGGGTTTTCCGTTTGCTTTCTGTTTGGCAATTTTGGATTCAACCTTTTGGCCGTAAGCAATAATTGTTCCTATGCGAAAGTAATTACCTTGACTGGAGGTTTTTGGAATTAGAAAAAGAGCAAAATCAATGCTTTCACACAACACACAGACGCTTTTATTTCTCCGTTGTATTTGGTGAATTAAAATATAAGGAATGTTGCCTTCGCAAATTTCCTTGATAAAAAGTAATCGTCTTGCCCTCCTAAGGCTAAATTGCTCCTTATATTTCCCACCCTTTCCATACTCATAGCAAAGATGCTTAAAATCTTCTGGGAAAAATTTGATAGCGTATTTTTCAAAAGTTATTGAATGTTTTAAATAGGTATTGACAAAAATATGGCGAAAGACCTCTTCTTTATCATGATCAATGATGGGCAGGTTGATAATTCTTGCTTTCACAGTTTAGGCCTCCATTTAAGTAGGTTAATTTTAGATTCTGTTAAACTGGTAGTCTTAGTTAGGCTTATTTTTGCTTTCGTTTCTAAAAATTTGGCTAATTGGAATTTTAAATTTTTGGATTCTGTTTCATTGTTTATGTATCCGATTAAGCCCGTGAAAAAATCAGCTAATTGAATTAAAACATTTTCGTGAGAGTCATACGCTTGTAGGTGTTTGATACTGCTTTTAGGCTTGTGATACAAAAGATATGAATCAAGGAATTTTTTTAAAGCTCTAGCTCTATTTTTGTCCCTAGTAGGTTTTCTGTCCAAATAGATATAATATTGAACATCGTCTTTTAGTTTATCCTTTAACAGTAGATAGTAGAATTTGAAGAAAGCAAGTTCGGAATCATTGTGGTGATAAATATCGTACTGAATCTTCTTTTTGTCAACAATTATGCCTCTAAACGAGAGAAGATCATTTTGAACGAAAAACAATATTAATTTTTTGTAAAAAGAATAATATTTTTTACCAACTTTATTCCATTTGATTTCCTGAAAAAAGTTATGCTCTTTTTTTAATGCCTTGATTTGAGATACAATTCTAGTTTTATATTGGCGGGGAATAATAATGGCGCCAATAGCCATATGTCTCGCATCAGAATTTTCAACTCGGCTTTCATCACAGTAAATATTATAAGCATTACTAC
>JALUUX010000039.1 GCA_027021145.1 Candidatus Shapirobacteria bacterium | reverse complement strand
GGGTAATATTCCAGCGGCAAAGGAAGAGAAAAATTTTTTCTGATGCACTCTTTGCTATACCAGCATTTGGCAACCACAATGTAATTTGGTCCATCGTAGTTGGCAAAAACCCGATCCATTTTCCCCTGACTAAAAAATGGCAGCCAGACTAAAATGGTACTAATAAGAGTAATTGACCAGAGAAGAACGATTTTTTTCACTTTAATGGTATGATAACATAAACTAGTAATTTCAATTTTCAAATTCCAATTTTCAATTTGATTTAAAAATGGCCAAACATCTTATTCCTGAGCTTTCGGTGTTTTTTCCGGCCTACAATGAGGAAAAGAATATTGGTCCAACGGTAGAGAAGGCAATTAAAGTTCTGGAGGAAATTACTCCTAAATGGGAAATTATCGTTATTGATGATGGAAGTAAAGACAGAACTGGTCAGGTAGTTAAGAGGCTGATTAAGAAATATTCTCAGTATGATATTAAACTAATTACTCATACTCCCAACCGAGGTTATGGAGCGGCACTAAAAAGCGGTTTTTACAACTCCAAATATCAATGGATTACTTTTACTGATTCTGACGGACAGTTTGATTTTCGCGATATTAAGAAGTTAATTCAGAAACAAAAAGCAACCAAGGCCGACTTAGTTATTGGTTATTATTTGGGCAGAAAGGTTCCATTCTACCGGATTTTGGGCTCAAAGCTTTGGGAATTAGCCGTTTGGCTCTTGTTTGGTTTAAAGGTGCGCGATATTGACTGTGGTTTTAAGTTAATTAAGAAGAAGGTAATCGATGCTATTCCTCGGCTAGAATCAGAACGAGGGCCATTTATTTCTTCTGAATTCTTGATTAAAGCAAAAAAAGCGGGTTTTAAAATCGTCGAAGAAGGGGTCAGTCATTATCCGCGAAAAGAAGGCGAAGCCACCGGCAGCAGTCTTAAAGTGGTTTTATCTGGCTTTAAAGATCTGTTTCGCTTCTGGTTCAAGCTCAATCTTGGACTTTAATATATTAAATCATTAAAGTGTTGATGAAGGCATTAGTTCAGGGAGTTGGTTTAAAAAAACAGTTTTGGCTTTTTTGGGTCATTTTAATTTTAGCTGCCTTTCTCCGGTTTTATCGCCTTCCCTCCTATATGGAATTTCTTGGTGATCAAGGGAGAGATGTCATTATTGTTCGTCGTTTTTTGACCCAAGGTGATTTAATGTTTATTGGTCCCCAAACCTCGGTCGGTAATATGTATTTGGGTCCTTGGTACTACTATTTAATGGCCCCCTTTTTATTGTTGGCTAACCTCAACCCAGTTGGTCCAGCGATCATGGTTGCTCTCTTTGGCCTGGCAACCGTCTGGTTAATTTGGAGAGTTGGTCGAGAGTGGTTTGATGAGAAAGTGGGGTTGATGGCTGCTTTACTGATGGCTGTTTCGCCAGTGGTTATTTATTATTCGATTTTTTCCTGGAATCCTAACATTATGCCGTTTTTTGCCCTCTTGAGTATTTGGCTTGTTTGGCGGATTTGGCAAAAAGGCGAGTACAAGAGAATGCTTTTATTGGCCCTCTCTTTGGCAATGGTTTTAAATTCCCATTATTTAGGACTACTTCTCTTTCCCGTTGTTGGCATCTTTTTGTTTTTGGCTTGGCTGAAAAGCAAGAAGAATAACCTTCCTCAATTCAGTATTCAGTATTCAATATTCAGTATTCTTATTTTCTTTGTTTTGATGTCACCATTGGCCTTGTTCGATCTTAGGCACAATTTTGCTAATCTTAATGCCTTTAAACAATTTTTCACCATTCGTCAAACAACCGTAAACTTCAAATTTTATAAGGGCTTCTTTAAATTACCGGAAATTTTTAATCAACTTTATGCCCAACTTTTAGTCCGGCAAGATTTTTGGCGTCCAGCCTACATTGTTTTGCCTCTGATTTTGCTCGCATTGTGGCGAGAAAGGAAGAATAGGGCAATGATGCTAATTGGTGCTTGGTTATTAGTGGGTCTTTTGGGGTTGGCGAATTATAAGCAGCATGTTTATGCTCACTATTACGGCTTTCTTTGGCCGGCAGCAATTTTGTTCTTAGCCACTTCTATTTCCTATCTCAATCTTGCCTTATTCCTGCCGACAGCGACACTATTTTTGTATTTAAGCCTATCTAATTGGCATGGGCGATGGCAGCCAGTCTACCAATTTAAGCGAGCCAAGTTGGTGGCCCAGGCAATTTGTCGAAGAGTTCAGGAAGAGGAATTGACCGGTTATAATTTGGTTAATTTAGCTAGTTATAACGATTTCCGCGCTTTAGCCTATCGTTATTTCTTGCTTAAAGATTGTCCCCAAAAACCTCTTAGGATTGACCAGTATCCTCAGGCCAAGGCTCTTTTTATTGTTTGGGAAGATCCTACTCGCTACCCCGACCCAGTTAAAACTGACATCTGGGAGGTTCAAAGTGGCGCTCCCTGGAGAGTGGCAGAAAGGTTTTTTGTCTTTGACACTAAAGTTTTAATTTTGACCAAGTCTAGACTAGATGGTCAACAAAGATAAAGAGCGACTCCTTTTTAAGCTTCTCAGACAGATTCCACCGGGCAAAGTGGTTAGTTACAAAAGTCTGGGGTTAATCCTGGGGATCTCGCCGCGGGCTGTGGGCAAGTGGCTTCATCAAAATAATGATCCCAAAATTCCCTGTTTTAAAGTAGTTCGCAGTGATGGCACTTTGGCGACCGGTTATAAGTTTGGTGGAATGGAGGGACAGAGAGCGCGGTTGCTGGTCGATGGAGTCAAGTTTGTTGGCCCCCGGCGAGTAGCAAAAGACCAATTCTTTGCTTTTAATTTCAAAAACACTTAAAGTTTTTTGTCGATAAGATCAGGGATTGAATTATTAGATTTAGATTGTGTTAAACTCTGAAAAATGACTCGCTTTAGTTCGCCGACTCAGGCGGTTGAAGTTTTAGTTGCTGCCTTTCGAGCCCGAAAGGGCGTTTTTCGCCAGCGGATTAATATTGAAGATTGGGTGCCCCAGAATTTAAACAAGGATCAAAAGGCGATGTTTCTTTTTCTAACCTCAGTTTTAGACTATGGGATGAAGTCTACCATTCTTTATCGCGGAGCACAGAAGTTATTTGCTGACGATCCTGAGTTTCTCCAGCCGGAGATTCTGGCTGGTTTTGAAAATCGCAAAGAAAAGTTAGCCTCCCTTCTTCTTGCTTATCTTCACGTTCGTTTTCCTAATGAAGCAGCGATTCGCTGGTCCTCAAATTGTCAGCTCCTCCTGGAGCGTTTCGAGGGAAGGGTGTTGAGAATTTTTAAAGAGAGATCTGCTTTAAAGGTGCTTGAGAATATTTATCTTTTCCGCGGATTTGGCAAAAAGACTGGCCATCTTTTCTTTAGGAGTGTAGTTAATACATTTAGTTTGGAGTATCCGGACATTGATCAAGTGCTAATGCCGATTGATCGTCATAAATTACGTCTCACTTACCAGTGGGGTTTTATTGGCAAACAAGACTATCAAAGACAAAATCGAGGGAAGGTGGCTGAAATTTGGAAAAAAGCTTGTCGTCAAGCCGGGATTTCCTGGCTCGAATTCGACCGGGCATTTTGGATTTGGGGCAGTATGCAAAGTCTCAATAAAGAAAATTTAATGCGATCGTATTAAAATTTCAGGGATGAGAAAGAAAAGGGATTTCGTTATTGTTGGTCTGCTTTGGCTTCTAGGGTTGTTTCTCCGAATTTATCGACAAAGTGATCTCTTGGGGTTTTATTATGATCAAGGGCGGGATGCATTGAAGACGGTTGATATTTTGACCCTTAGAGACTTGCCGGCGATTGGACCAACAACTGGGCTTTCCGGTATTTTCTTGGGTCCCTTTTGGTTTTATTTTATTGCCCCATTTTATTGGTTGGGAAGAGGAGATCCGGCCATTGCTGCCGCCTTTATTGGCTTGATTGATTCTTTTACCATTGTTTTGCTTTATTTGATTGGCAAGAAGTTTTTTTCTCGAAGAGTTGGTTTTTTAGCGGCATTTTTTTGGGCTTTTTCTTACTGGTTGATTCGTTCGGCTCGCTGGTTTTCTAATCCCTCGCCGCTGCCTTTCTTTACCGTGATTTTGCTTTGGGGACTGGGAGAGTGGCTGGCAAACAAAAAACAGAAATGGCTACCGGTTGTTTTTGCCTGTTTGGCCATTAGCGTCCAACTGGAAGCAGCCAGTGCCGTTTTTTATTTTCCAGCCCTTTTCTTTCTCATTTGGCTGTTTAAGATCGAGATTAGAAGTATCCTTAAGCAGAAATATTTTTGGCTAGGAATATTGATTTTTGGGCTGTCGCTTTTACCCCAATTGGCTTTTGAAATAAAGAACAACTTCCTGATGACCCGCAATTTATTGGGTTTCTTTACTGGCAAGGTTAACACTGAGACTGGTCAGAGCTGGGCGATACCGACGGGAAAAATTATTGACCAACGATTAGTCTGGTATTATCGGGCCTTCTTTGCTCACTTAGATCCTAATTTGAAATTGCCTGGGTTGGTTGGTTTTCTCTGGCTTTTTTATCTTTTTTACCGTCTTTTAATCGGTAAAAATAAGTTTTTAAGTTTAGTTTTTATCTTTTGGTTAACCCCATTAGTTTTTCTTTTCTTTTTTGTTGGTAATTACGGCCATCTCTATGATTATTACTTGACTGGCTTCTTCCCTGTTTTTATCTTACTCTTTGCTTCTGTTTTGGCCCAACTACCAATGATAGCCATGTTAGCTTTTAGTAGTTACTTTCTCTGGCAAAACGGCGTCTTAATAAGGAACTATCTTTCTGCTGGCGTTGATGGTCCAGAACATATTTCTTTGGGAAATCAAAAACAGGCAATTGAATGGATTTGTAATGATACTCAAGGTGAATCTTTTAATGTTGATATTTATGTTCCACCAGTGATTCCTTATGCCTGGGACTATCTTTGGTCTTGGTATGGTGGTAGATTAAATTGTCAGCCAACTCAAGAGATGGTGGCACGGCTTTACACGATTTGGGAGGTTGATCCGCCCCATCCAGAGCGTTTACAGGTCTGGTTGGAAAGACAAGCAGGAATTGGTAAAATCGAAGCAGAGGCAAGGTTTGGAGGAATTGGAGTTGAAAGAAGGATTAGAAAAAACGAGTAAAAAATGAAGAAGAAAAATTCAAGGGAAAAATCAAAGAATATTAGACTCTCAGTAGTAATTCCTTGTTATAACGAAGAAGAGAACCTTAATCAAGGAGTCCTCAAAGAGGTTTGGTCTTACTTGAAAGAGCAGGAATATCCCTGGGAGGTGATCATTTCTGATGACGGTTCTTCCGACAAGAGTCTTGAAATAGCCACTAAATTTGCTCAAAGGCACCCTGGTTTTAGAGTGTTAAAAAACAAACATGGAGGAAAACCCTGGGCAGTTTGGAAAGGGATAGAGGCAGCTAAGGGAGAGGTAATTCTTTTTACTGACATGGATCAATCAACACCAATTAAAGAAGTGGAAAAACTTCTTCCTTGGTTTGAGAAAGGGTTTGATATTGTCATTGGTTCTCGAGGTAAGACCAGGAAAGATGCTCCTTGGTTGAGAAAAGTTATGGCTCTCTCGTTTTTAACTGGAAGAAGGCTACTTCTCTTAAGAAATATTATCGACACCCAATGTGGTTTTAAGGCTTTGAGAAGAGAAGCGGCCTTAAAAATTTTTCCCAAATTACAATTCTTCCAAGAGTTGGATAAAGAAGTGAAGGGCTGGCGAGTCTCTGCCTTTGATGTCGAACTTCTTTTTATTGCTCAAAAGCTGGGTTATAAGATTAAAGAGGTTGAAGTTAACTGGCAAGACCGAGACATTTCTCAAGGAAAACAGAAAAACTTCATTAAAGAATCAAGAGAGATGGCCAAAGAAATTTTAAGAGTCAAAATCAATGACCTGTTGGGGAAATATGAGGACTAAATTTTCAATTTTCAATTTTCAATTTTCAACTCTTGAATTGTTGTTTTTGCTAATTTTAGCCTCGCTTTTTTTCTTTACTCGCTTATATCGTCTGACCAAGGTGCCCGTTTTCTGTGATGAGGCGATCTATATCCGCTGGGCCCAGATTATGAGAAATGAACCCAGTCTAAGATTTTTACCCCTTCAGGATGGCAAACAACCTTTGTTTATGTGGTTGGTAATGCCGATGCTTAAATTATTTTCTGACCCCCTGTTTGCTGGTCGTTTTGCTTCAGTATTAGCCGGTTTAGCCGTCTTGTTTGCTGTATTAATTTATCAATATATTAATACAAAGAGATGGAGGTGGTGGGTGGGGTTGATTTATATTTTTTTGCCCTTTTCTGTTTTTTTTGATCGAATGGCTTTAGTTGATTCCCTACTTGCTGCTTTTGGAGTTTGGGCCCTAAATTTTGCTGTTTTGCTAGGAATGACTTTGCGGCTAGATGTGGCGATGATTTTGGGAATGATCTTGGGGGGGAGTCTGCTAACTAAGAGTCCAGGGATGTTTTTTGTGATTTTGGCACCCGTAGTCGCTGCGCTTCAGTTAATGGTTAACAGTGAAAAGTCAAAAGTTAAGTTAAAAGTTAAAAGTTTAATTAAATTAATTAGTTTGATTTTTGTTTCTTTAGCAATTGCTTTTGCAATTTATAATATTCTCCGCTTGGGGCCAAATTTTCACATGATTAAAATTAGGAACAAAGATTATATTTATTCCTTGAGTGAATTAAAACAATATCCTCTTCATCCATTTTTAGAAAATATTAAGAGTGTTGGGCGTTATTATTGGCATTATTTAACTCCACCGATTTTGTTTTTGGGTCTAATGGGTATTTTAGTAGAAATTAAGAGGTTCGCTTCGCTGAAATTTGCCTGGCGAAATTTGGGGATCTTGCTTTGGTGGGGAATTCCTCTTTTGACTCAGGCAGCAATCGCCAAGGTTTTTACGGCCCGATATATTTTATTTTCCGTTCCTGTATTTATTTTGTTCGCGAGTTTCGGGTTACGGCTTATTTTGGAAAAAATTAAAAAAATAGCTCGTGACCCGCTAATGCGTCGCGCGCTAACTCTTTTAACTTTAATTTTGATTCTTTCACCTGCCTTCTACTTTGACTGGCAGCTTTGGCGTAATCCGGCTCAAGCCAATTTTCCCCAAGATGAACGAAAAGGTTACTTGGAGGATTGGACTGCTGGTTGGGGGATTAAGTCAATCGCTGATTATCTAAAGCAGCTGCCGAAAGACAAAAATATTGTTGTTGGTACTGAGGGCTTTTTTGGCACTTTACCTGAGGGTCTCCAAATCTATCTTGAGAAAGAGTCTAAGATTACGGTGATCGGAGTAGGTTATCCGATTAAAGCTATTCCTGAGTCATTAGTTAATGCCAAGAAAGCGGGTGATAGAGTGTATTTGGTGGTTAATCAGAGCCGATTGGAGATGGGGAATCAAAAAGGGCTAAAATTAATTAGGGCTTATGAGAAACCGGGAGGAGATAGGCTGCTATTTTTTGAAATTTCTAATTTCTAATATCTAATATCTAAACAAATTCAAATTTTCTAAATTCAAAATTCAAAACAAAATAATTTTATTGTTTTGATATTTGAATTTTGTATTTTGATATTGTTTAGGATTTAGGATTTAGAGTTTAGGATTTAGGGATTTTATGAAAAAGGTTGCTTTTTTTCTTGTTTTGATTTCCGCTGTATTAGCAAGTCGCTGGCTTTTTAAGCCAGGCTATTTTCCGATGCATGATGATCTCCAAATGATGCGCCAGCTTCAAATGGAAAAATGCTGGCAAGATAGGCAAATTCCCTGCCGTTGGGTGCCAGATATGGGTTATGGTTATGGTTATCCGCTTTTCAATTTCTATCCTCCATTACCTTATTATCTTGGTCAAATTTTTCGTTGGTTAGGGTTAGCTTTTACTACTACCGCAAAACTCACTTTTGCCCTTCAATTTTTTCTCTCGGGAATAACTATGTTCCTTTTGGCTACTGAGTTATGGGGAATTTGGGGTGGATTGCTCAGCGCTGTTTTTTATGTCTGGGCTCCATATCACTCAGTTGATGTTTTTGTTCGGGGAGCAATGAATGAGGCTTGGGCTTTTGTTTGGTTTCCGTTGATTTTCTGGGCGGCCAAGAAGCTGGTTGAATCTGAGAGATTTAATTATCTTGTTTGGTTGGCTCTTTCCTACGCTCTTCTTCTTCTAAGTCATAATATTATGGTAATGATTTTTACCCCGCTAATGCTTCTCTGGATTCTTTTCTGGATGATTAAGAGGAGCAAACTGCCCTGGCAGAAGCCAAAATTATTGCTCCAGTTTATTCTTTCTGGTCTCTGGGCACTGGGTTTGGCTGCCTTTTTCACCCTGCCAATGTTTTTTGAAAAAAAGTACACTCACATTGAGACCATGTTTTCGGGTTATTTCGACTGGCGGGCTCATTTTGTTTCTTTGCATCAGCTTTTTATTTCTCGGTTTTGGGGTTGGGGGCCTTCAATTTGGGGACCAAATGACGGTATGCCCTTTCCCGTCGGTCATCTCCATTGGGTATTGGCTTTAGTAATCTTTTTCTTGGTGGTTCTTAAGTTAATCACCGACCACCGGCCTGCCCGGTCGGCAGGCGGGTCACCGATTACCGATCACTATCTAATAATTGGCTTATTTTTCTTTGGTCTTCTCTATGCTTTTTTAACTCATCAACGCTCAGTTTTTATTTGGCAGCTAGTCAAACCCCTCCAATTAGCTCAATTTCCTTGGCGCCTGTTGGCAGGAGTGGTTTTTTGTTTCTCGTTATTAGGGGGAGCAATTTGGCCCCTGCTTAAAAAACGCTGGTTAATTTTAGTTTTAATTTTGGGTGTAATTGTTTGGAATTGGAATTATTTTCGACCCGAATCAATGGGGCCTCTACCTGATAAGGAAAAGTTTAGCGGTCAAGCTTGGGAGGTTCAGCAAACCGCGGGAATTTATGATTATTTGCCTAAGTCGGTCCCAAGAGCTCCTACTGCGCCTCCAGGGGGCGACTGGCAATTTTTAACCGGTAAAGTTGAGCAAGTCAAGGCACAAAAAGGAACTAATTGGTTTGATTGGCAGGGAAAAGTAATTGAACCCGGCGAATTGCAGGTGAATATTTTCCACTTTCCTGGTTGGCGGGCTTGGGTAGATAGAAAACTAGCCCCGATTAAAGTCGAGAAAGATTTGGGCTTAATGAGGGTTAAACTGGATGTCGGCGATCATCAAGTTTATTTTCGATTAACTAATACCCCTATCCGGGCTTGGGCTAATCTTGTTTCGTTAATTTCCTGGTGGGCTTTATTATTGGTTGCAACTAAAAAAGGATGGCAAAGGTGGTTGGTGGCGAAATAAAAAATAAGGCTTTTAGGGGTGTAGGCGCATTAGTTTTGCGCAATTTATTGATGCAGCCAATTTCCTTTTTGGGGTTTGTCTTTCTCTCAATTTTTTTGAAGCGCTGGGAATTGGGAGTTTTTTGGGCGGTGTCAGAAATAGTGGGTTTTTTGGGTTATTTTTCTGACATTGGTTTGGCCGCCGCCTTGATTCAGAAAAAGGCTGAACCCAAAAAAGAGGAGATTAGGGCCACTTTTACGGCTCAGCAGTTACTAGTGGTTTTGTTGATTAGTTTGGTAGTAATTTTTACTCCTTGGCTTCAAGAGCGATTTGGCTTTGACGATCAAGGACGCTGGCTCCTTTATGCTCTTCTGTTTGGGTTTTTTGCGGCTTCATTAAAGACCATTCCTTCAGTGATGCTAGAAAGAAGATTGCAGTTCGAGAAGTTAGCTATTGTTGATTTGGTAGAGCAAGTTACCTTTACTGGCTTAGCCGTTTTATTGGCGTGGGGAGGGTTGGGCGTTAATAGTTGGGTTTTGGCTGTTTTTGCCCGAGCTCTAGTGGGGGTAATTTTAATCTATTTTTTCTCCCCTTGGCCGGTCGGTTTTAGTTTTCATTTTGAGGCCATTAAGGGCCTGATTAAGTTTGGTTTGCCCTTTCAGACCAATTCCTTATTAGCAGTAGCCAAAGATCGCTTGGTTAATATTTTTCTTTGGGGGCTTTTGGGTAGTGATGGAGTCGGAATTCTTGGTTGGGCTCAGCGCTGGGCCCAAATTCCCTTGCGGTTTTTAATGGACTCAGTTATTAGAGTGACTTTCCCCGCCTACTCTCGCCTTCAAGATAATAGACAACGATTGGGACGGGCCTTAGAAAAAAGCTGTTTTTTTATTAATTTATTCATTTTTCCTGTTTTGGCTGGAATGGGGTTAGTAATGCCTAAAATTGTCAATATTTTTCCTCAATACCATAAATGGACCATAGCCATTGTTCCTTTCTGGTGGTTTTTGGCTAATTTTGCTTTTGGAGCGGCAACAACGCCATTGGTTAATGCTTTTAACTCGGTTGGCAAAGTAAAGATCAGTTTTAATTTGATGGCTTTCTGGACTATTTTAACTTGGCTTTTAGTGCCACCATTAGCTCGACTCAGAGGGGCGAATGGAGCGGCAATAGGTCTTTTCTTGGTTTCTGCTAGTTCATTTATTGCTTGGTGGTTAGCTAAAAGAGAGTTTGATTTTTCTTTAACCAAGGCAATTTTTTCGCCATTAATGTTGACTTTGGTTATGGTGACGGGTTTGTTAATTATCGATCGTTATCTTCCCGAGACAATTAGCGGTTTAGCCATTTTTATCAGTCTAGGAGTTCTAATTTATGGATTGATGTTAGTTTTGTTCCAAAAAAAAGACTTAATTTGGTTTGTTAATGGAATTTTTGACCTGGTAAAAAAGTCGTGAAAAAGGCGCTTCTAGCCATTTTGATTTTTTTGGGCGTTGCTTTCCAGCTGATCACTGTTTTTAGAAGTGGGAGCTCGTGCTTAGGTGGAATTTGTTTTTGGGGACCTAATGGCCACGATGGAGTTTGGCATTTAGGCTTAATTAATCAATTTGAGCATGGAGTGCCGCCGCTAGCGCCAACATTTGCGGGAGAGAGGCTAAAAAACTACCATTGGGGTTACGACTTTTTGGTCTGGCTGGCTCACAAGATTTCGACTATTTCAATTTTGGACCTTCATTTTCGTCTTTTCCCCCTGGCTCTTTCTTTGTTTTTGGGCATTTTAAGTTTTAAGTTGGCGATTTTAATTGATGGTCGGTTTTGGACTGGTTTTTGGTTTGTCCTTTTGAATTATTTTGCCAATTCTTTAGGATGGTTGGTAACCTTGATTCGTGATGGCTCCTTGGGAGGAGAGTCGCTTTTTTGGGCGATGCAGTCGATTTCTTTCTTGCTCAACCCACCTTTCGCCCTTTCTGTCGTTGTCTTATTCTTTGGGCTTTATCTTTGGAAGCGATGGGAAAACTATTTGGATTTGAAGAGAATATTAGTTCTAGGACTAATATTTGGTTCATTATTAAATATTAAAGCTTATGCTGCGGCATTATTTGTTGTTAGTTTAGCAACTTTGATTAGCTTTAATCTATTGAAAGCCAAAAACAAGCGAGTAAAAGATTTGTTCAGGCTCTTGATGATTACCGGTTTAGTTTCAGGAGCAATTTGGTTTTTCTGGCAAAGAGGGGGTAATTGGCCCTTTGTTTTTCAGCCGCTTTGGTTTGTGAGAGGTTTGTTTGAGAGTTATGATCGACTTTATTTGCCCTGGTTAGCCAAAATTTGGTGGTTGACACAAGCCAATTGGTACTTTAACCCTAAATTTTTCCTCTTAGTGGTAATTGGCTTAACTCTATTTGTGATTGGTAATTTTAACACTCGGCTGTTAGGTTTACTGGTGGGGCTAAAAAGAAAAGAGGGGCAAGAAATGGAACAATTATTTTTTAGCTTTGTTTTTTGGGGCACCACTATTCCTTTATTTTTTATTCAAAAAGGAACTGCCTGGAATACAATTCAGTTTCTTTATTATGCTCTTTTATTTTCCAATTGGTTTTTAGCCCGTTTTTTGGCTGATTTAACTAAAAGGCGGTGTTGGGCCAAGATTTTGTTGGTAACAATTCCGCTTTTACCGGCTAATTATGGCACTTTGAGAGATTATTTCGGCTTTCCTCCGCCAGCAATAATTGTCAACGAGGAAATTGAGGGATTAAGATTTCTTAGTTCTCAACCAGGCAAGATAGTACTCACTTTTCCTTATAATCAATATAGAAAGCTGGGTCGAAAAACACCCCTTTCCCTCCATCTTTATGAATCAACCGCTTATGTTTCTGCTTTTTCGGGAAAAATCTCTTTTCTCGAAGACGAGATGAATTTGGAGATTACCGGTTTTCCTTGGCGAGAGAGAAGGGAGGAAATAGAGCAATTTTTTGCTAGTCAGGATTCAATCTGGTCCCGAGGATTCTTACTTAATAACAAAATTGACTATATTTACCTAGTTGATGG
>JALUUX010000038.1 GCA_027021145.1 Candidatus Shapirobacteria bacterium | reverse complement strand
AGGTCGGGCTTTGGGATGAGTCTTTGATCGCTTATGACCAAAATGGCATCCCGCCTCCAGCAGATCTCTCAGCGAGATTTCTTCCTTTCTACTTTTGCCTTTTGAGCTTTGACTTTTTATTACCATCCTTCCTCCGCCACTCGGGCAATAAACTAATCAGGATGGTCTCCCGAGTGTGTGTTTTGGGCAATTATAACATATTAACAATTTCCCGCAACAGAGGCCAGTTAGCCAATTTGTCCTCTAAGCGTGTTTTTAATCCCGAAGCTACCATCACTCCCTCACAAATTCTGTCTGGTTTCTCTCCCTTCCCCAAAGCAAAACCAAACTGCCAATTACTGGAATCAGGGCTGAAGCCGGTGGCAATCAGATCACCTAAGCCGGCCAAAGAATAAGCTGTTTTCCTCTTGCCGCCCAAAAACTTCACCAACTGTGCCATCTCCTTAACCGCCTGAGCCACAAACCAACCCTGGTAATTCCGACCTTTCTCCTGAGCAGCAGTTATTCCTAGGCCAATGGCATAGATATTTTTTAGCGGTCCTACCCAAGAAAGACCAATCAAATCATCAGTCTGACTCAAAGATAAATTGGTGTCACTAAAAAGACTAACTAGATTAACTATTTCTGGACCCAAATTTCCAGCCACGAGGGCCTTGGCCTCTAATCCCCGATTTAATTCTTCCGCAATCATTGGTCCCGAAATCAGAGCCGTTGGCCCCAACCAGCGATCCTGGACTATCTCCAAACTGGTCCGTCCTCGGCGATCCAACCCCTTGCTCAATAAAACCAAACAAAACTGCTCTCGGCGAACCTTAAGAATAGTGGCCACCACCTCATCAATCGCCTGGGTAGGAATCGCCAGAAAAACGAAATCTGGTTCAAAGCGGGTAACGGTTCCGTCAAGAGGAGTCCAAACTCCCTTGGAGCCCAAACGAGACCGATCTCTTTTTCGGTCCCAAATCCAAATCTGATTATTTGAATTTTGACTCAAGACAAAATCCAGGGCCCGGCCCAATTCTCCCGCCCCAACAATCAAAACCTTCCTCATCCCCTCCACCTCCTATTAACCCTTGTATTAATTTATCAATAAATTAATACAAATAAAGATTAATATCAATAATATCAATGTTTTTTCTTTCTGGCTAATTCTTCAGACCAACGGCGTCGGCCAATTGTCTGAGGCCAACTAACAACAGCCAGCACTTTATCAAATAAACGATTAATCTCTTCTTGAGCCATAATTTGGCGGATCACTTTTTTGAAATTAGCATCGGCACGGGACCAGGCCAGCTGCCAGCGCACTACTGTAGCAGTACTAATCTTCAGCCGATCAGCGATCTCCCGAACTGTCAGTCCTTTCTCGATAAAAAAGAAAAGAGCCAAACGCTTGGCCAACATAACTCGTTCTGTCGAGGTTAAAAATGAATTAGTTAAGCCTTTAGCCCCCGCCTCACTTTTAGTTTCTATTAGGGCCCGCAAAAACAGATGAAGAATCTGATCCCAAACTTTAGGATTTAGCCGTCGTCGCGAAATCTGAGCCATGTATCAATTTATCAATAAATTAATACAAGGATAATATAGCAAGTTGGTGAGGGGGAGGTCAAGTTAGGTGGGGAGCAAGCCGAGCCGAATTTTCTCTTCCCCGACAAGAATCATCTAATGTTGGGCTTTCTCGCCCTCTCTCAGCCCACAAACATCGATTTCGATTGGGACAACTCTTCCTTTTTTGACAAAGATCACTTTCTGGACCCTCCCCTTTCTGAAAGCAACCTGGTCGCCTTATTACTTCATTCATTTCTTTTCAGGGGTTGATCCTGCTCAAATTTTAATCCGAGCTTAACCGCATCCTCGGCCCGGCCCAATTGCTCCCCAATATCTAAAGCGTGGTCGACCCGAGAAATCACCTGATCCAATAACAGCTTTTGGGCCAATTTCAACGCTGCCTTGGGCGCTCGTCCATCTTGACGGTATTCAGCCAAAACCTGAGCGCCGTCAGGAGCCAAATGGCGAACAACAATTTCTGACCCCACTACTTCAATAACTAGATTACCCCGAGGATCGGTCTGACAGAGTAACTGACGATGTTTCTTCACCAGGGATTCAGCCGGCGCCAGGTCGCCTTCATCAATAAAAGCGGTTTGGGAGATGGTGGTCAAAACTCCCATTTTAAAGCCCAATTTTTGGGCTAGCCCCGCCTGAAGCTTTCTCAAGGCAAAAGCATTCAGGGGCCAGGCCCCAAAAATATCATTCGAGCGAAAATAAGCAGTAAGATGTAATTTCTCTTCCAAGCAAAAAGCCTGGACTAAAACAAGACATGGAGTGCGCCAAGGTCGACGCTTAGGAAAATTGTCGATCGCTGGCTGCCAGAGAGTGGCTAAAGCTCCTTTATTATAAGGAAACTGACGCAGTTTTTTGGCCATAATTGTTACTTGATCAAGAAACTCTTGGCGATCATCAACCGGATAGCGAAAAAGCCGCTCGCCATAAGTATAGGCCTCCTCTCCCCGATCAGGCTGAAAAAAGCCTCGATAATACTGATGGAGAATTTGGCGATCAAAATTAAAAAAGGGCCAAATCTTGGGCTTATCAGGATCTTCTTCGGTAATTACTAGCGCCAAATTCAGTAAGGTTCGTTCTTGACCGCCATAAAGATGAATTCGAGGCACACGGCGACCGAATCGAAGAATGGCTTGGAGAGCGGGAAGCCAGGCTTGACCAATAGTAGGCGCCTGAAACCGAAAAACCGACTCCTCAGCCGGAAAAATCT
>JALUUX010000037.1 GCA_027021145.1 Candidatus Shapirobacteria bacterium | reverse complement strand
CAATTAAGCCCAATTTTTCCCCTAATTCCAAGTGATCTCGAGGAGAAAAGTCAAATTCAGGCGGTTCACCCCATTTCTCAATTTCCAAATTATCTTGATCGTCTCGACCAAAAGGCACATCTTTTGCCAGAAGATTGGGAATCTGATAAAGCAATTCTTTTCGCTTGGCCGCGACCTGACTTAATCGCTCTTCTAGTTGTTGAAGCTTCTTTTTAATCTCTCTCCCTTGATTAAGTTCGGCCTCGGTTGGCTTTCGACCCGCTTGCTTGACTTGGTCCGCCAATTGATTGCGCTCAGCTCGCAATTGCTCTATCTGGGCCAATAACTGACGCCATTCTTGATCTTTTGTCCGCCATTGATCAACTAGGTTAGGATCTAAGCCTCTTTTTTCTAGAGTTTCTTTAACTAAATCCGGCTTCTGCCGAATCAAATTAGGATCAAGCATGATTTTTATTCCTCAATCAAACCCTCCTCCCTTAGGGGGAAAATATAATACTATTGAACAACTTGTCAAGTGCTCGAATTTTGCTTTCTGGGCCTTAGGGCAGGAAACAAAATAACATCTTTAATCGTTCTCTGATTGGTAAGAATCATTGTCAACCGATCAATACCCATTCCCCAACCAGCAGTTGGCGGCATCCCATACTCCAAAGCCTCAATATAATCTTCATCCAGTCTTTCTGTCTCCTCAGCCCCTTGACGGGCCAATTTTTCTTCTTCCAACCACCGCTCTCTCTGGTCAAGAGGGTCATTCAACTCATTATAAGCCTTAACCAATTCCATGCCCCCAACCAAAACTTGAAAAGAGGCAATCTTCTGAGGATCATCCTCCTTTCTTTTAGCCAAAGCAATCATTGCTGCTGGATAATCAAGGAGAAACAAGGGGCCCTTCAGTTTTGGTCGAACAAAAGTCTTATAAAGCAGATCGTAAATAGCTCCCAATCCGACTACTCCCTCCAAATCAAGAGCGATCCCTTTTTTTCTAATTAGACCCACTAAATCGGTCTCGTTCTGAACTCGATCAATGTCAACTCCTATCTCTTTTTTGAGAAGTTGGGAAAAAGTTACTCTAGGCCAAGGAGGGGAAAAATCAAATTTCTCTCCTTGATATTCAATCTCTAGTTGGCCATGGACTTTCTTCACCAACCAAGAAATCATCTCTTCGGTTAAAAGCATGAGATCATGATAATCAGCATAGGCCCAATAAAATTCAACCTGAGTAAATTCGGGATTATGTTGACGATCAATTCCTTCATTACGAAAGTCGCGACAAACCTCATAAACTTTCTCAAATCCCCCAACAATTAATCTCTTTAAATAGAGTTCATCAGAAATCCGAAGATAAAAATCATAGTTTAAAGCATGGTGGTGGGTAATAAATGGCCGAGCTGAAGCGCCGCCATAGATAGGCTGAAGAATTGGGGTCTCCACCTCAACAAAACCCCGTTTATCAAGAAACTCTCTGATTAAACGGACCAACCTACTCCTTATCTCAAAAACCTTCCTTACTTCAGGATTGAGAATTAAGTCCAAATACCTTCTTCGATAGCGCTCTTCAACATCCTTTAAACCATGCCATTGATCTGGTAAGGGCCGAAGACTTTTGGCTAAGATTTGGAAATCGGCTACCTCAATGGTAATTTCTCCCGCTTTCGTTTTAACCACCCTTCCTTCAACGCCAATAAAATCACCCACATCAAGATATTTTATTAATTGGTATTTCTCTTTGCCGAGATTTTTTTCCTGAAACCAAAGCTGAATTTTTCCAGAAGAATCAATTAAATCGAAAAAAGCGATTCGCCCATGAGCTCGAATAGCTCTAACTCGACCTGCAGTCTTAACTTTTTTACCCAATAATGCTCTTGCTTGAGCGCAGGTGTGTTTTTTCTCAAATTTGGACGGATAGGGATTAATTCCCAACTCCTGAAGTTTTTTTAATTTCTCCAGTCGCTGTCGCCTAATTAATCCCAGTCTTCGTTGAATCATTTGAGATTATTATACTGATTTAACCGCCAAGATACGATATTCGACCACTCCACTTGGAGTCTCGATTTTAACCACCTCGCCCTGACTTCGACCCAACAACCGACTCCCGATAGGCGATTGATAAGAAATTTTGCCATTGAGTGGGTCGGTTTCGCCATCACCAACAATTTCCAATTCTTTCTTTTGGCCGTTAACTTCGACTAAAACTCTGGTGCCGACCGCCACCCGACCATCACTGTTGCTTTCGGCAATTTCCACATTAATTAATTTTCTCTCTAGCTCTTGAATTTGTTGGCTGACGATGGTCACTGTCTCTCGCAATTGATGATAGGCTGAATTTTCGGCCAAATCACCCTCTTGTCGGGCCAACTCCATCTCTTCGACTAGATGGGCTCTTCGAGCTTTAAGCTCGGCCAATTTTTTCTTTAATTGAGTGTAACCTCTTTTAGTGAGAATGTTTTTCATCTTTCTCCTTCCCTAACTAAAACCAATTAAAAACCCCCGAATTATCGGGGGCATCCACTCCACCGCTCAGAGCTGCCCCCTAATAATCCGGCTTGGAAATACAAAGAAACCAGAAAAAATTATTCTTTTTCTCCATTGCCTTTCCCAATTATAGCAGGTCAGAAAATCTTGTCAATATTTCAAAAATTAGTGCCGATCGGCACGAATTTTGGTAAGAGCGACTTGAAGGACCTGGTCGAGGTGATCAGCAAAAATAAACCTCATTTCCCGCCGCACTTTTGCTGGGACTTCACGCAAATTCTTTTTATTACCTTTGGGCAAGACTACTTCCCGAATTCCTGCTCGATGGGCGGCTAAAATCTTCTCCTTGATCCCTCCCACTTCCAAAACTCGCCCCCGAAGAGTGATTTCACCCGTCATCCCCACATCTTTTTTCACCGGTTTTTTAGTTAGAGCCGAGACCAAGGCAGTGGCAATCGTCACTCCCGCAGAAGGACCATCTTTAGGCACGGCTCCCTCTGGCACATGAATGTGAAAATCAAGTTTTTGGGCAAAATCTTCCTCTTCTAAATCCAAGGAGCGCCAATGACTTCTAATATAAGAAAGGGCCGCTCGACAAGATTCTTTCATCACTGAGCCTAACTGACCCGTTAAAATTAATCGCCCCCGACCCGGCATCAAAGCCACTTCAACAAACAAAATATCACCGCCCGCTTGAGTCCAAGCCAAACCAGTGGCCACTCCCACCTCGTCCTCTCGGCCTTTAAGTTGAGGGTTAAACTTTCTTGGACCCAAAAGACGAAGGAGGTCTTTAGGAGCAACTTCAAACTTGTTCTTTTTCTTCTCGGCAATCTTCCTAGCTACTTTTCGACAAATACTGGCAATTACCCGCTCCAGTTCGCGCACCCCAGCCTCTCGGGTATAGCGTCTAATTATGGCTCTAATTGCCTCATCACTGAACTCTAACTCCTTTTTGCTAAGCGCATGACGAGCCAACTGCTTAGGAATTAGGTACTTCTTGGCAATCTGGAATTTTTCTTCTTCGGTATAACCGGAAAAACGAATGATTTCTAATCGATCACGAAGAGCGGGCGGGATCGTATCAACGACATTGCCGGTCAAAATAAAGAACACTTCTGAGAGATCAAAAGGCACCTCGAGATAGTGATCAGAAAATTCTTTGTTTTGTTCTGGATCTAAGGCCTCCAAAAGAGCAGCCGAAGGGTCTCCTCGAAAGTCAGTGCCAATTTTATCAATTTCATCAAGCATGAAAACGGGATTTTTGACTCCCGCATTCTTAATTCCTTGAATAATCCGTCCTGGTAAAGCACCAACATAAGTCCGACGATGACCTCTAATCTCCGCTTCATCCCGCACTCCTCCTAGGGAAACCCGAACAAATTTTCGCCCCATCGCCCGGGCAATCGAGCGTCCAATTGAGGTCTTTCCCACACCTGGAGGACCAATAAAACAAAGAATGTTGACCTCGCCATTCTTATCCTTTCTCGCTTTCTTCCTCATCTGGCGCAGCTTCATTACCGCCAGATACTCTAAAATCCGCTCTTTTACTTGCTTAAGACCATAGTGATCTTGATTAAGAATTTTGGCCGCCTCTCTGAAATCAACCTTATTAGGAGTGCGTTTGTCCCAAGGAAGATCAGCTAACCACTCTAAATAAGTCCTGATATAACTAGCCTCAGGAGCTAAAGGAGACATCCGGGCTAAGCGCTTCAATTCATATTCAGCTTTCTTTTTGGCTTCCAGAGGAAGCTTAGCTGCCTTCAACCGTTTTTTTAATTCCTCGATCTCATCCAGTTTCCCTGACTCAACTCCCATCTTCTCCAATTCTTTCTCAATGGCCCGCTTTCTCTCTTCTAATACTGCCTTTTTCATCTGGCGCTCAAACTTAGCCCGAGCCTTCTTTTCAATCGATTTTTCTAGGCGCAAAACATTGATCTCATGAGCCAGTTTTTCAATTACTCGCTTTAGGCGGGACTTGAGTGAAAGACTTTCTAGAATAAGCTGCTTTTCCCGCACAGGGAGGTCGAGGGAAAAAGCGACCCAATTAACCAATTCCGAAGCGGTCACTCCCCCACTCAACTTCATCAATAAGGCAGGATCAAACATTTTCCCCAGATTAAAGGCTTTCTTAACCTCTCGAGATAAATGATCGGCTAAAAGTCTAATTTCCTCATCGCGCTCAACAATTTCAGGCAACGGAGCTACTTTTGCTTGGAGAAAATCCTTAGTGGCTAAAAATTCTTTCACTTGGGCCCGCTTCAGTCCCCTAAAAAGAGAGTGAGCCGTACCATCCACTTGAACTACCTGTTCCACTCGACAGATCACTCCAAATTGATAAAGATCCTCTGGTTTGGGATCTTCAATTCGGGCATCCTTCTGGGCCACAACCATCACCAACTTATTTGGGTCGTGCTCCAAAGCATGGAGTAAGGCAGCCATAGACTTTGCCCGACCAAAGATAAGCTGAATCTCGACATCAGGAAAAGGCACCAGATTCTTAATTGGAATCAGGGGCAAAACCTTTTCGCTTTCGCTGGTCTTTTTAGTGGGTAACAAAACCGTCATTTTTAGCAGTCTAACAAAAACTCTGCTAATTGTCAAACTTAATTTCTTCTAGTATACTTCATTTAAATGAAAACTGGAAAAGTAATTATAGTTGGTCGACCTAATGCTGGCAAGTCAACCTTAATCAACAATCTGGTTGGTAAAAAGATTTCCATCATTTCTCCCAAACCCCAAACGACAAGAAAAATCATCCAGGGACTCTATTGGGACAAACGAGGTCAAATTGTTTTTCTGGATACTCCGGGCATTTTTGCCAAGACCAAAGATCCAGTAGCCAAAAAAATCTCTGGCCTAGCGGAGCAAGAACTAGGCCGAGCCGATGTCATCGTTTATCTTGTTGATCGCTCCCGCTCTCGAGGTGAAGAAGAAAACCGAATTCTTGGCGCCGTAAGAGCAGTTAACCGACCCAAGATTATCGCCATTAATAAAATTGATCTTGCTCGGCCCAATTATCTCCATGAATATCAATTTCTTGAGGATGAATTTGATGCTTGGGTAGAAATTTCTGCCCTCAAGCGCCAGCATCTTAAAACCTTACTGGAAAAAATTTTTGCCTTTCTTCCGGAAGGAGAGCCTATTTTTGACCCCAAGCTTTTTGAAGCCTTCCCAGCACTCAATATTACTCCCGAAGAATTTGTGGCCGAGATCATTCGGGAAAAATCATTTTTTGTCCTCCATCAAGAAGTCCCCTATACCATTGGCGTCAAAGTGGAAGAAATCCGAGAAGAGGCAGATCTTTTCTACATTAAAGCCTCAATTTTGACTACTGCTGATCGCTACAAAGCAATTATCGTTGGTCACCGAGGGCAGACAATCAAAAGAATCGGCACCCAAGCTAGAAAAGAGTTAGAATTAATTACTAACAAAAAGGTTTTTCTTGATTTAGAGGTAGTCACCGATCCTCATTGGTACCAGGAGGAGTCTTAGGATCAAGTCGAAAACTGCCAATCCTAGTCCTGATCAATCTAGTCGTCGTCGCACCAACGCCCAAATTCTCCCCCAATTGATAAATAATTGACCGAACATAAGTTCCTTTGCCGACTCTCATTCTCATCCTAGCCCTCGGTCCTGATTGAAGCACCAACTTCGGCGTCAATTTTTCTTGGGAAGAAAATTGAGCGGGCCAAAAATCAATCAGTTCTATCTGATAAATATCGACTTTTTTCTTGGGCAAGTCTTTAATCTCAATCTCTCCTCGGCGGGCTAATTGATAAAGCCGTTTGCCGCCGACTTTAACCGCACTGAAAGCAGGCACTATCTGCTCAATTTGGCCAGAAAACTTCTTTAATTCTCGTTCAAGCTCTTCTTTAGTTAAACTAATCAATCTTTCCGATAGATCTTCAACCGGATAGAGACTTAAGCTTCCTTCAAGATCCCAAGTCGGCGTGATCAGGCCAAAAACCACCTCAACCAAATACTCTTTCTCTAATTCCATAAACTGACTTTGTTTTTTGGTTGCTCTTCCCACCAGAACAATCAAAAGCCCCTCGGCAAGAGGATCAAGAGTGCCAGCATGACCTACTTTTTCTCCGGGATAGCGCCTTTTATATTTCTCTACCATCTGATAAGAGGTTCGACCACGCGGTTTGTAGGTTAAAATAATTTTTTCCATCGCAATAATCTATTTTAACCGAAACCTCTTGACAGTGGGTTATAATAGATAACAACAATGCTCCAAGTTAATCACCTCACCAAAAGATTTGGCGACAAGGTCGCCGTGAACGACATTAGTTTCTCCGCCAAAACAGGAGAAATTATTGGTTTTCTTGGCCCTAACGGAGCAGGCAAAACAACCACAATGCGCCTTATCACCGGCTTTTTAATTCCCACCAAAGGCAAAATTACCATTAATGGTCTACCTCCCAAAAAAGCTCGAGATTTAATTGGCTATCTTCCAGAAGAGAATCCTCTTTATAGTCGTTTCACTGCCCTAGAATATCTTACTTTCATCGCCAAGATGCATTATTTAAGTGGAGCTCAACTTCGCCAACGATTAAACTATGTAATTGAGAATTGTGGCCTTCAGGAAATGGCCTATCAAACTATTGAAACCCTCTCTCGCGGCTACCGTCAACGCGTGGGCTTGGCAGCCGCCCTAATTCATAACCCTCAACTGTTAATTATGGATGAGCCGACCACCGGCCTAGATCCCAATCAGCAAAAAGAAATCAGAAAACTAATTCAACAGATTGCCCAAAAGAAAACAATTATTTTTTCTACTCACATTCTTTCGGAGGCCGAAGCAATTTGTCAGCGGGTAATTATTATTCATCAAGGCCAATTAGTGGCTCAAGAAGACTTAGCCCAATTGCGCCGGAAGCGAGTTTCCTTAGAAAAATTATTTAGTCGTCTTACCCAATGAAAAAGAGAAAAAGTAATTTCAGACCATTATTAGTCAAAGAGATTGTCTATCACTATTTAACCAGTCCTTTGGGGTTAATTTTTGCCTGTCTTTTCTTTTTGGTCTCAACTTGGCTCTTCTTCCAAGATTTCTTCCTAATCAATCAGGCCAGTTTAAAACCACTCTTTAATCTAATTCCCTTTCTTTTCCTCTTCTTCTTGCCCGCCATCACCATGAATCTATTTGCCGAAGAAAAAAAGTCAGGCACTTGGGAAATCCTCCTCACCTTGCCAATTAAGGAGCGGTCGGTAGTAATTAGTAAATTCTTGGCCGCTTTTATTTTTACTAGCCTAGTAATCGGACTCACTTTTCCCTTGGTAATTACCCTCCGCTTTCTTGGTCATCCAGATTGGGGGGTTCTCTTAAGCAGTTATCTGGGTGGGCTCTTTTTGGCAGCAAGCTATTTAGCCCTAGGCCTTTTTCTTTCTAGCCTCACCGACAATAATATTGTTGCCTTTTTGACCACCGTCTTTTTCTTGTTGATCAACTTCTTTTCTGGTCAGGAAGTAGTCTTAAGCCGTCTTCCTGGCTTAATTGCTCAGATTATTTCTTTTCTCAGCCTCACTTTTCATTATCAATTCTTTACTCAGGGGAATATTCTGATCAGTAGCCTCATTTTCTATTTATCCTGGATCATTTTATTCGTTTGGTTAACCATTGTCTCACTAAAAAGCCGTGATTATTAGTAAAATTAGACGATTTCGCCAAACCAAGCTTTGGCTTACCACCATCAATTTAATCATTATTATCGTGGCCCTTAACCTTATTGTCAACTTAATCCCCATTAATTTTGACTTGACCAGCAATAAAATTCACTCCTTGGCGCCAGCCACCAAAGAAATTTTGGGTCAAGTAGACGATCTGGTAACTATTAAAGCTTTTGTTTCCAGCAATATTCCTCCTCAATTGATCCCCCTAAAAGAAACTTTGGAAAATTTGCTTGATCAATATCAGCGAGCTGGCCACGGTAAAATTAAGGTAATTTGGCTTGATCCCCAAAAAGATGAGAAGGCCAAGAATGAGGCCCTTTCTCTTGGAATTAGACCAATCCAATTCTCTTCCCTTCAAAAAGACCAATTCCAAGTAGTTCAGGGCTATTTCGGCTTGGCTGTCTTCTTTGCCGGAGAAAAGCAAGTTATTCCTGCCCTTCAGGAAATCAGCAATCTAGAATATCAAATCACCGCTACTATCAATCGCCTGGGCCAAAAAGAACTCCCCAAAATTGGCTTTGGTACGGGCGTGGAAGAGCTCACTTCAGATCGACTAAAAAAGGTGCGCCAGCTGTTGGAACTTAGCTATCAAATTGAGTCGGTGGATCTTAGTCAAGATGGCGCCAAATTTGATCCGGAAATTAAAGCCTTGATCGTTATTGGGCCTAAAGCTAAATTCTCCCAAGCAGCTAAACTGATTATTGATCAATACTTGATGCGCCAAAAAGGCGTACTCCTCCTTCTCGACCCTGTCTCAGTAGCTGAGGGTCTTGTGGCTAAGCAAATTGATAACGATTTAGACCAATTCCTCAATCACTTCGGAATTAAGGTTAATCAAGTTCTGGTGGTTGACCCCTCCTCAGCTTTTGCCAACTTTAGAACCGAGTATGGCAACTTCATCATCCCCTACCCTCTCTGGGTAAAAGTAAGGCGAGAAAATATCGCTCGCGACCTTCCTCCCACTGCTTCACTCGAATCTGCAGTTCTGCCCTGGGTTGCCTCGCTAGAACTGAGCCAAGGAGCCAAACCCCTACTTCAATCAACTCCTCAAGCAACTACCATCAAAAGCTTTGCCAATTTGGCTCCTACTCGCGATTGGAATGCCATCAATCAAGAGCGAAAACAACAGGTTTTAGCCGCCCTCCAAACCAATAAAACCACTAGCTTTTTTAAAGAAGAGCCTGATCAAGTTGACGAACTAGTTAAAAAGGTTGGTCTAGATCAATTAATTAAGGAGACCAAAACAGTCAAATTGGCAGTTGTTGCCGACAGCGATCTCGTGGAAGATCAGACAATCAATTCTTATCCTGAAAATGTCCAATTTTTCTTAAACCTAGTTGATTATCTCTCTCAAGATACTAAACTAATTAGTATCCGAAGTAAAACAGTTTTTTCCCGACCGCTCAAGATCATTAGTGATCAAGAAAAACAAACCATCAAAATTATTAATCTTGCCAGCGGACCATTAGTGCTGGCCCTTTTAGGCTTAAGTGTCAGATGGCGAAGAAAAAGACAAAAATTAAGCTAGTCAAAAAACTAGCTGATCCTTTTGTTCTTACCCTCTTGGGGGCGATAGTTTCCCTCTCAATTTTGGCCTGGCTAAGATTGGGGCCACAATTTAAAGAAAGGCAAAATCAACCTTGGCTCAAAGAAAAAACCGATCTAATTGACAAAATCGAAATTAAAAATAATCAGGAACAACATGTCTTAATTAAAAAGGAAGGGCGCTGGTTGGCTGCCTCTGAAGATAATCTTCCGGCCGATCAGGATAAAGTTAACCAACTTCTCACTTCACTAGCAGAATTAAAACGCGACCGCCTAGTTTCTCAGAATGAAAAATATCATCAGAAATTTGGTTTAGATCAAGAAAACGCTATTGAATTGAAAGTTTTTCAAGGGCAAAATCAATTACTTCATCTCTTGGTGGGTGAACCAGGGCCTGATTTTGAGAGCGATTACCTTCGCTTGCCCGACCAAAAAGAAGTCTACTTGAGCAACATAGCAATTCGCTCTCACCTAACCCAACCTCAATGGAAAAATCTAAAAATAACCAAATTTTATAGCGACCAAATAGAAAAAGTGGTCATCCAAAGAGACGGTCAGTCAGAGAAAGAATTTGATCCAGAGAAAGCTAAAGATTTAATCAATCAATTAACTGGCCTTCAAGCCAGTGATGCCCTACCCCTGAAAGAAGAAGAGCAAGATCAATATGGGCTTAATCAATCCAGCCTAATTATTACTTTCAAACTCAAAGATAACCAACCAGCGGTCAAGCTCAAGCTTGGAAAAGAAAATGATCGGCAACAACGCTATTGTCAGCGAGATAATGAAAAAGTGGTTTATCTTCTTCCTTCTTGGATCAACCAAAAGATTGACCAAGCTGTTGAACAATTGTTTTCGGCCAAGTAGGTTTTTGAGCCACTCTAACCTTATCAATAAAGAAATATCCTGCCGATTCCATTGTTCCTTCGGTCAAAAGCGAGTCTAAGGGCACTAGATAAAGATCGAGATAAGATTTAGTTCGGCGAATTAAAGTGCCATAACCCATTCCCGGTCTTAAAACCACTACTTGATTGTCGAGCCAAGAGGCTAAATCGCCGTTTTGATCTAGGGTTAAATAGCGACCTAGTGCCTCAATTTCAGTTCGGGAAAGATTCAAAGAAAACTTTTGATTTAAATTTAACAATTCTTGGCGCAACCGAGTTCGGATTTGACTTAAAGACCGCTCCTTCCCCACCAACAACAATTCTTTTCTTTCAGTTGCTAATTTTTTCAGACAGTCGGCAGCCATAAAATCAGCCAACTTGGTTAAAAAACGGCCGCTGTCACGATAAAAAGCATTAATTAGGCTTATTTGCAAATGATAAAACACCTGATCAATCTGACTCAATCGCTCAAGAATACTTTCTCCTTTCATTAAGGGCAATCTAAGCCTAACCCCCCTGGGAACAACTTTAGCCTCGATTAATTTTGATCCCTGAGAGACCCAGCGTCGAAAACCTCGACTGGTTAAAACCAATCGAAACAGTTCTCGAGCAAATTTAGTAGGATAGACTAGTGGCGCTTGATCGGGTGCGAGATCAATTTTTCTCAATTTTTGCGGCAATAATAATAAATGGAGATGAAAAGTTCTGACCGACTGTCCTCCCCAATAATATTCCTTAGTTTTCGGATTCTTGATAAAAGAGAAAGGTGTAGCATTAATTGCCCAAGCTAGTGTTGCCGGAGTCGAGTTACGATGCTGTCGAAGCCAATCAAAAAAAATATCTTCCAGATGATTTAAAATCCCCCCCAATAACTGTCGCTGATTTTGGTCAACAAAACTAATTGAAGGCGCAAAGCGCTGACTTAAAAACCAAAGCTGAAGATGAGGATAATCCGGGGGAACATAGGTTCGCTTAGGGAAAACAAGAGCCCAAAATGGCAACTTAGCCTGAGACAGATCCACTTGAGTACCTACCCGAATCTCTGATTTGGTAAAAATGGCCAAAATATCCGGCGCCAATCTTTTTTTAAGAAAATCGGGCAAAAGAGATGTCCAGGGATCAAGAAAGGAAATTTTGCCCTTTTCCTTCTTTCTTGGAAAAATAGTCCCTTTCAGCGCCCAAGCCCAATAGTAAACCATATTATTTTTATCCTCTTAGAAAGCTTCTATTTTAACCATTTCTAAACCCTTAATTCCTAAAAAATCTTTCTTGTTCAGGGTTGCTAACCGACCTCCATTTAAAATGGTTGTAGCCGCAATTGCCGCATCAGCTAATTCAATTGGCCTTTCAAGATCTCTAGCAATTTTTCCTGCCAATCGGGCAACTTTGTAGGTATAAGGAAGAATTTTTAGCGGAGCAATTGTGGCAAGTAGTGCCCCTTCTTTCTTTTCGTCCTTAGTGCTTTTTCCTTCATAGAGTTCCTGGATGCTAATAACAGAAACTGCCAACACCTCTCCCGTTACTTTCCCAACAATTTTTACCAGCGTTGATTTTTCAGAACCAGGAAGACGCAAATGCTCAATAATAATATTGGTATCCAAAACTACCATAATTTCTTTCTTTTTTTAGAAGCCAAAAGCTCAATCTTCCCTCTTCTTTTTCTAAAATTCTCCCAGCCTTCTCCTCTCCAGCTTCCTTGAGTCATTTTTAGTACCTCAAGATAGGAGTTTTTTCTCCCTAATCTAAAAATATCGTCTTCTACTGGATAAATATAAATTCCTCCGCCAGAAAACACTAGTTTCAAAGTGGTTTTCCTACCAACCCCCAACGCTTTCCCTACCTCCTTGGGAAGAATAATTTGTCCTTTTTGATCAGTCTGCACAACTAAATTCAAGTTCATTCTAGAGATATTTTAGAGAGAAACTCCAACAATGTCAAAATTAAATTTTTCTTAAATAAATACCCGGCCTTGACCCAATACGCAGTATCAGGGCAAGGCCTCATTAGTTTAC
>JALUUX010000036.1 GCA_027021145.1 Candidatus Shapirobacteria bacterium | reverse complement strand
CCCTTTTTGTGGAGCCGCTGGCAACCTACTCAACCAACTCTTAGCCATGATTAATCTCAAGCGAGAAGAAGTATTTATTTGTAATATCCTAAAGCATCGCCCTCCCAATAATCGCGATCCTCTACCTGGAGAAATTACTGCTTGCACACCCTATTTGAAACAACAACTATTAGCTATTAGACCAAGAGTTGTCGTTACTTTGGGTCGTTTTGCCATGAATTATTTTATTCCTAACGCCTATATCTCGCGGATTCATGGCCAAGCTAAAGAAGTGACTTGGGAAGAACTAAACCTAGTTATCATTCCTATGTACCATCCGGCTGCCGCCCTGCGCAATGGCCGAGTAATGGAAGAATTAAAAGAAGATTTTAAAAAGATCCCAGTTATTATTAGGGAAGTAATCGAAAAATCCTCTCAATCTCCCCCACCCCCAGAACCCAAGCAAGAAACTCTCTTCTAACCCCCTCCAATACTTTAATGAATTAATATATTAAATGATTAAAGTAAGGTAAAAAACAGAGGGAGAATCTATCGCCTTCGAACAAAAAGACGAACGGTAGGATGATCAAAAACGGTCCAAGTTTCTTCACTATTAAGATCGGAGCCGAGAAAAAACCTGGCCCAATAAGGTAAGACCCGAAACTCTTTTACAAGAACGAAATCCATTTCTCCAGAAAAAAGTCGCTGATAAAATCTGGCCGTCCGGGGAAATTTATCAGGCAATTGCCAATGATTAGCAAAAACACGTCGTGAGGGCAGAAGAATATAATCGGCTCGGACAATTAACTCTTCCAGTCGTCGCTGTTGCTCCTGATTTTCCTCTAGAGAATAAAAATCAAAATTAATTACTTGGAAATTCTTATGATTAAAAAGGGGCAAATCGACTACATTGCCTGCTTCAGAGAGAATTGTTACTCCTTCCGGTAAATTGTTATTCATCCAAACACTTGCTTGAAGGCGAATATCAGGAGAAAGATAGATTTTTAGAAATAAAAGGCCGGGAAAAAGAGAAAAGTATAGAAAAGTATAGAAAAGTATAGAAAAGAGTTGTTTATTCCATTTCTCAAAAACTCCTTCCAATTTTTGCCAAAAAGAAACTACCAGCAAAATCAAAAAGGGTAAAATTGGTGTCATAAAGCGCGTCCATTTGGCAAAAAGAAGACTGTTGAATAGAAACCAAGGAAAAAAAATAGCACTTAGAATATAGAATTTAGAATTTAGAGAAAATTTTCTTTTTTTCACAAAAATTAAATTCGCCACCCGCCACCCGCAACCAAATAAACTAATTAACAAAAAAATAAATAGTGGTAAACCTAGAACCCAGGGAAAGATTTTAGTTAATTGAAAAACAAAGGGCTTGGTGTTAATAAACTGCCGAGTATAGAAGACCGGAATGGTGCCCCGAGCCACTCCTGATTCATACCTAATAATTCGGCTAAATTCGGAAAAATCAAGGAGGTTATAAGGAGAAAAAAGAATTGTCAGCAGTAAAGTTGTCCCAGCCCAAAATAATAAATGGCCCAATTTCCTTCGCTTTGCTTGTTTTCTTAGAAAAAAGGTGACTATTGGGCCAAGCAAAAATAAAGCGACGCTAACTTTGCTCGCTAAACCAAGAGCAGAAATCAAAGACAAGATCAAAAGTATTTTCCTGATTTCTCCTGCCTGTCTGGCTCTCAAATAAGTAAGAGAGAAATAGGCCAACGATAAAGCCACAAAAGTTAAAATTGACTCTGTCGTCCCAAAGTGGGCCATTTGAATTAAGCCAGGAGAGAAGATTAAAAGAAGAAAATAAATCTTAGCCCACTTTTCTTTTTTAAATAAAAGTTTGGCTAAAAACCAACCAACAATAATGGTGCCGATAGAAAAAGCAGCCGACCAGAAACGAAGCAAGTAAATCGCCGCCTTAAACGGAACCAATTGAAAAACTCCCCTCCCCAATACAAAAGAATAAGTTTGATAAGCCAAATAAGTTAAGTAGAGCGGGAATTGACCATAGGCAAAAAAATGAGGATGGAGCTGGGGCCAATTAAGAGTAGCTACAGCTCGAGCCATATTGTTCTCGTCAGGGTGAAAAAAGAAACCGTTACCCCAAAATAATCCTCCAAATCGAGTTCCAGTCAAAATAAAGACTAAGCCTAGCCCCAATAACCATTTTGTCTTCATCAAGCCTATAAAACATAAATAATTAGAATAATCATTAACCCCCATAATAAAACAATTATTGACAAAGGAATGTCAGAAACTAAAAGTTTTTCTGGCCGCTGGCCTTCCTTCTTCTCAAAAACCAACTGAGAATAACGCATGATTCCCAAAATAACAGGAAAAATAGTCGTCATCAACCATTTTCGATCCACTAAATAGGGTAAGTGTTCAATTAGAAAAGCTCTTATTCTCGGATGACTAAAGCTAATTGGTTTAACGAAATAAGTAAAAAGGGAATAAGAAATTAAAGTTGAAACCGCAAAGACGGAAGTATAAAAATTCAATAACGCTTTTTCATAATTCATCAATGCTGGTCGAGCTTTAGTTCCTTCGACGACTAACTCGCTTCTCCTCTTGCCACTGGCAATAAACAAGGAGAGAAAAACTACGGTAAACATTAACCAAATAGGTAAATGATAGCCGGTCGCTACCTCTCCCCCCAAAGCACGAAGAATAAAGGAAAAAGAAATGGCTAAAATATCAAAAACAGCAATCTTTTTTAGATAAAATGAGTAAAAAAGATGAAGGGAAAAAAAGATCACGAGTAAAACAAAAAAGAGCCATCCCAAATAACTGGCAATTAATAGTCCCGTCGAAACCAAAATTAAAGCCGCCATTTTGGCTTCAATGGGACGAATATCCCCTCGAGCAATAGGTCGATTCTTTTTTAAAGGATGAAGGCGGTCATAGGGAGCATCTACAATATCATTAATTAAATAAGAAGCCGAAGAAACTAGACAAAAAGCCCAGAAAGCCAAGAAACTGCGCTGGAATAGATCCCAATCAAAGAGTTCGCCATTAAAGATAATAGCCGCAAAAACAGCCAGATTTTTAACCCACTGAAACGGTCGAAATGAGTAAATTAATGACAATAATCTCCCTACTCGCCGAATAGCCATCAATTAATTGTAAGTTAAAAGCGACTTTTAAACAAGTCTAGCCGCTTGTTGGGCCAATTGGATAGCAAAATTAACGCCTCGATCCCAAGGATAAATATGGTGAGTAGTTAACCAATAGAGCGAACTAGGCTCAAGCTCAATTCGAGGAGGAGAGTAGCGCTTGGGAATAATTGGCTGGGCCCATCGAGACCGAAATACCCGATAATCAATTAAGAAGCGCTCAAAAGAGGGGTTAATCCGCCGCAGATAAGGACTAAAATGACTAAAAATTCGTTTCTGATCCCAGCGAAAAATAGCTTGATCAGGTGAATAATAACCACCAACATAAACAATTGATTCATTGCCATAGTGTTTTGGTTCTATAAAATTGGTGTGCTCGACAATTACAATAAAAGGGAAATTTCTGTCTAAAATATTCAACCAATAAGTTTGACCCGGCAAAAAGGGTCGCTTGAGACGCAAAACCAATGTCGCTGCCCCAATCATCTTCAATTTGCGCCAAGAATTGATTTTATTTCTAGCAATTAATAATTCTTCGCCGATCAAATCGAGGGCTCGAGGTAAAGGCAAAGTAAGAAAAACTCGATCAGCCTGACTTACTAACCCCCCTCCACTAAATAAATGCCATTTTTTATTAACTTTGCGCAACCTGGTAATGGGTGCCTCCAGATGAATTTTCCCCCTTGCTTCTTCTATTCGTTGAACCAATTTCTCAACTAAAATCCTAGAACCAGACTTTAAATAGCCTAGCTGAGGAGTCCTTACTTTTAATCGAGACCAAAACCAAACCAAAGAAACCTCTTTCGCTAAACTGCCGAATTTGCCTTCCAATAAAGGTTGCCAAATAGTCCGCCAACTCTTTTTGCCAATCAATAATGGCATTAGATCCACTGTATTAAAATAGCGCCACAGCGGCCAAAAAGGGAAATAGCGCAGGAAACCAATTCCTAAACCCATCCTCACCTTATCAATCAAGCTTAGATGAGGAAACTGCCAAACGCTCTTCGGGCTATCGAATTGGTAAATACTTCCCTGATAATAGACCGATGTTTGAACCCGCCGATAAATCAAACTATCGGCTAAATTTAAATCTTCCAACAACTGTTTAAAATGCCTATCTGAAGGGAAAAAATGATGAAAGAATCCCTCAAGCGACCAAGACCAATGAGGCAATTGATAGAAGCGACAAAGCCCTCCTAACTCCTCACTGGCCTCAAATAACTCAACCTCAATTCCCCGCTTAATTAAATAGTGGGCCAAAACCAAACCGCCGATCCCCCCCCCAACAACCACCGCCTTCATGCCTTATTTAAGTTAGAGAAGAAGTAGTAATCCCCCTAAACTGATGATTGAGCCAATGATGATAAGTAATTGAGAGGGGAAGACAACTCCCGCTTCAGGCAACTCAACCCGTGTTGGCGCTGGTGTAGTTGTTGGCCGAGAAGCTAGCAGTGGCGGTGAGGTTGGAGTCGGGGTTGGCGTTGGTGTCGGCGTATTAGTCGGTGTCGGCGTTGGGGTTGGAGTTGGAGGAGGACAGACACAGTCAGTTTCACTAGGACACTGAGAATTACGACATTGACCATTGATACAGGTTAGGCCACTGGGACATTGACTACTACTAGTACAGCTGTCATTACATTCTGGAGGTGGTGTTGGAGTTGGGGTCGGGGTTGGGGTATTAGTAGGAGTTGGTGTCGGCGTGTTAGTCGGAGTTGGAGTTGGGGTTGGGGTTGGAGTGGGCACTGGACAGACACAATCGGTCTCAGCTGGACATTCAGCATTGACACAAAGACCATTTAAGCAAACCAATCCACTCGGACACTCGTTATTACTAATACAGGTATTCCAACACTCAGGAATCGGTGTTGGCGTCGGGGTTGGTGTCGGCGTATTAGTTGGCGTCGGAGTGGGAGTATTAGTCGGTGTTGGGGTTGGGGTACTAGTCGGCGTTGGTGTCGGCGTATTAGTCGGTGTCGGCGTTGGGGTTGGAGTTGGAGGAGGACAGACACAGTCAGTTTCACTGGGACACTGAGAATTACGACATTGACCATTGATACAGGTTAGGCCGCTGGGACATTGACTGTCATTAGTGCAGGTATCATTACATTCTGGGGGCGGCGTCGGGGTTGGTGTCGGAGTATTAGTTGGCGTTGGGGTCGGAACACTGAAGCTCAAATAACACTGAGGCACCTCTTGAGCTGGTGCTTTTTCAGGCGCTGTTGGCGCCACTTGTTGGCGGCGCAACTGATACAATTTAAAAGCACTAAGAACGGCCACCGCTCCCAGAAATAAAATTGAAAAAACAACAATTGTCACTCTTACCTTATTTACCCTAATTTTCGTCAAATTATTTTTGGTTTCTGGTGGTGGTGCTAATAATTCCATGATCAAATGCTATAAATTGCTATCTCCAACCTAAAGCTGGATTATAAACTTGTCCCTCAACTTCATAATCGCCATAGTCGGGAATTGTAAAGGTAATATAAAACTCTCCATTATGACGCTGAGTTGTCTCTTGCCACTGGCCCCGATTAATTCTGATCCGTCCTCGGGTCAAGCCTGCCGGATGGTCAGTAGTTCCCGAAACAGTCAAATATACCTGCTGCCCTCTCCTAAGTTGGCTAAAATCAGTAATCTGCCGCCAATTCGAATCATACATCTTTACCTCACTGCACTCACAAGTATAAATGGGGGTAGGAGTAGGAGTTGGAGTCGAGGTTGGCGGTGGCGGCGGAGGAGGAGTATTACCACAATTAGGCTTAAAAGCAATTAGATTTCCCGCCGGTGCTCCAGGTTGATTGGCGCGGATATCTAATTGAACCACGCAATCATTCCCAAAATTAACCTCCGAAAGACAAATAGTTCCCCCATTACCAATTACTCGCCTAATCTTCAAATTGGCCTCAGTATGTGCCACACACTGACTGGGACTATCTGTGTAAGCTTCGGCCAAATAAGGGCAATTCTGATATTCAGGGGGAAGATTAAGTCGAAGACAGCCAATGCTATCGTTATAGGCATTACACAGCTGAAGACCCTCATGAGGACCAGGAATCTGTTCTACATAAGGAGTAACATCGGTAGGACAATTGGCACTCCCCCCTCCTCCGCCTGGTAAACCTCCTCCCCCGCAATCCTGGGGACAATTTTCTGGGGTTTCTCCCGGCTCACAAGTATCATTGCCGCAATGATCACTCCCGCTGTAAGAGCAACCGCTAATGGCAATAGCAATGTTGTCATAGGGATTGCTCGGATCGCCACAAGCATTATGATTGCCACAATTACCCCCTTCACGCCATCGACTGTTGTCGCCGCAGGTATGACAGGCATTGGTCTCCGAACCATCCGGATTGATCCGACAATAAGCTTCAACACACCCGACTGGACTACACACTCCTCCCGTGCCGCTTCCTCCACCACCGCCGCCACCGCCGCCGTCACCGGACCCGCCACAATCAGGATGGTTTGGCTCCGGATTTACCCATTGTTGACCGCAGGGGCGACTCGGATCACAAGTATAACGAGTACTCCCATTACAAGCATGTCCACCAGTCGCAATACAAGCCCCTCCTGATTCGCAAGTATTATCTGGACAACCGTTACATCCCACTGCCTTCCTTCTCGTCTCTTGATTGGTCTTGACCAGAATTACCGCCGCTACCAGCGACGCGCTCAGAAGAGCTAAACCTGCCAAAACAAAAATAAGTGAGTGTTTAGTTTTCATCCCGTTTAAACTATTTGATCATTTTTTTTAGATCTTTGTCAAGGCCTAAAATACCACTAAAAACATACCCATTAATACCAAGATGCCCCCAATCATCATCATAAAGGTCGGTTGCCAAAAACCACTAGTAGGAACTCCCGACTCTGTTGATGGCAAACTGGTTCGTATTGAAGAAGTCGGCCTCGGTGTTGGTGTAGAGGTAGGAATTGGCGTCCCAGTGGGAGTGGACAAAATTGTTGGGGTGGGACTAGGCCGTAATGTCGGAGTGGGAGTAACCCAATCAGCAGAGGGCGTGGCCACAAATGAAGGAGTTCCCAAGTCATTGTTGGCTGCCAAAACAAAGGTGCGAATAAAAGTTTCCTCTTGGCCAGTTTCAGGATTTAAATAAGTAACAGTTAAAGTGTGGGGGCCAGGATCCAAATCCTGCGGTGGACTCCAACGCCAATTCCCCTGGTTATCAACCTCTAACTCTGCCTGGTATTTTATTGGAGATTCGAGAACAATCTTCACTCTGGTTCCTTGAGGGCCGGTACCAAAAATCTCCGGGCGAACAGTGGTAATTACTTCGCCTTCCTCAGGATTAATAATTTTAAACGATTGATAGATTATTCCTTCATCTTCTAACCCTGTTAATCGAGAATCAGGTTTCATTGTGGGTGTAGGAGTTATCGCTTGAGTTGGTCCCGCTTCCGGTTGAGATCGAGTAAAATCATGCTCCTCTCCCAACCTGATTAATGGCACTGGATCATCATCTTGGGTAAAAACTCTGGCTCTAGCTTGCCCTTGCTCCCCTGCCTGAACCAGAATCTCAGCGACAATCAAACCGTCTTGATAGTCCGCTGGCCGACTTAAATCATCAGAAAAGGCCTTAGCTAAAGAAATCACCCAATTTCCTTGACTGGTCACCAACGAAGAAAGAGGACTAACTCCTTCTACCTTAAAATAAACAATCGCTCCTGCCGCTGGTTGACCATCAACTGTTTCCACTCGACCAGAAGCCAAATTAGCCCGAGGGACTTTACCCGCAAACAAGCGAGCCGTCCGAGTCTGATAGGGACGATTGTCTTTGGCCAAGAATTCCTTGCCGTCAGAAATAATAACGAAGCGATATTTTTGGTTAGGGCTTAAACCCACCACCTCAATATAATGAGTAGTAAATAAACCTAACTGACCGGTTTTATCCCTAATATCAGGAAAAATTCTTTCTCCTCCTGAATCCATCAACTTGACCAGCCCACTCACTTTTTTAGCGGTAATCCAAGAAACGGTAAAACTATTATCGGTAATATTAGTGATTTGAACTGACTGAGGAACAATTGATTGGCTCGCTCCAGAGAAAAAAATCTGCTTTTGCTGAATCAATATCAAACTAGCAATTAGAGCACCAATTAAAAGTAAGGCTGCTAGAGTTGGTATTTTCTTCTCTCTATTAATCATTGTTGTTGAGCACTGCCACTACTTATGCCACTCTCAGTAGTTGAGCGGTTTATTTCTAATTGCACGGCGCTAGAACTAGCCTCAATGGGAAGCGGTGGTTGAGGAGACGGAAGTAGCTTCTCTGCCTCCAACAATTGATATTCTTTTCTCAATTCAATATCTTTCAAAACTTGGGTATTCAACCTTGGATCTATCGGCTTCAACAACTCCTTAACCGTTCCCAGACGATCTTGTCGCACTAATTGATGATAACCATCCAAAGCGACCCAAATTAGCGCGGTAACTAAAGTAATGCTACCAAGCCAAACCCACTTTTTTTCTTCCATAAAGTCTTAATTGTTTTAAATTAATTTTTAACGCGCCAAAAATAAACGCGCCCGTCAACTACCAAACGTAATTCTGCTCCCCTTTCTTTCTCTTTAGGAAGGCCAATTCGATAGCGACTAACTTCGATCCAGCGACGAGTATTGACCAATTGGTTCAACAACTGCCTCAACCTTTGGTAGTCACCATTGGCAGAAAACGAAAAATTAATCCCTTTTAAGACCGAGACTTCCCGATTTGATCCCTTTGAGGTAACAATGGTCCTGGCTTTCAAATTACTTCCTCCAGCAAAAGTTAATTCGGGCAAATTAACCGTCTCCAAAACCACCCTGGCCTCACCGGCACTACCAAGCACTTGAGCCAACCCTTGAGCCAGAGAAAAATCAGAAGGCAAAAAACTATCAATCAAACCAATTTCCCGCTGATAACGGGCATAATTCTCCTGAGCCTCGATAATAGCATTAATTTTCCTTTTCATTGCCAAACTAGTAGCCTCTTTTTCTTTAATCTCTCCCACCAAGCCAGAAATAGTGCTTACTGCTGGTCGAATAGCAAAAATCACAAAAAAAGCAATGGTAAATAGAGTCAAAGAAACTTCAACATACTTCCAGGTGGTTTCTTGTTTAGCTACCTGAGTCAGCTTTTCTTGGTAAGGTTTAAACCATTTATCCGCGATTGTTGCTAGCGGCATCTTTCTCTCGATTTAAATCTTTAAAACCAACAGTAAACTGAATCTTCATTCCCTGAGCCTTACTTTCTTTTTCAATCGTGCCAATCCTAACCTTGCTTACCTCTGCTCGGGCCAAAAGATTGTCTACAAATTGAGCTAAATCGGACTCAGAAAGAACCAAGGCGAGAAGATTGGCTTCCTCCTGATTTTCACTAGTAAAACTATAGCTTAAGACCACCACGCCTTTAGGCAAGCTTTGGGTAATAACATCAAGGGGTTGAAGAGGCTCATAATTCCTCTTTAAATGTCGAGCGATTACATTCAATCTGGTTTGAAAGAGACGAAACTCTTGTTCAAAGCTCCGAGTTGCCTCCAAAATTGCCTTCTGTTGACGAATTTCTTCCGAGAGATCAGAGTTCTTCCGATCTAACCAGAAACGAGAAAGAAAAGCCCCAATGACAATTAACTCGGTAAAGATAATAATATAGCGCCCAGAAGACAAGAGCCAATCAATCAGTCGACCTAAAGGCGTCCCCTCTAAGCCTTGTCGGGGCAATAAGGAAATTTCCTCTTTAGCCATTCTCAATTCAGTATATTAAAGTTATCCCAGGGTGTCAAAGGAAACTAATCCATTGGTGGTAGCTCCAACAGAGGAGTCTTAGGTTTTAACCAGCCTAGACCTCGCCTGATCAAGTTAAAAATAGCCTGGGCTTGAATTAAACCCAAACCAAGGGTTAAAGCTAGATAAATTGTTAGCGCCACTGAACTACTAATTAAGGTGAGGGCTACCAAACCAACGATTCTACTAGTATCAAATACATAGTAATCTAATCCTCGCAATAAAAGCCAAGCTACCCAACCACTCAATAAAGCCACCAGGCCCATTTGTGTCAACGGCTGCCAAAGCTGCTGGTACCAATCTACTGATCGAGACGATAATCGTTTTAATAATAAAAATAGAAGAAGCGCCGCTTGAGCCAGAGCTGAAACTACTATCGCCAAAGCTAAACCTACTACTCCCAACCGAAGACCCAAGATGGTCCAGAGAGCAATAACAATATTTACTCCCAAAGAGAACATCGAAGCCAATAAGGGAGTCCGAGTATCCTGAAGGGCATAAAACCCTCGAATTAGAATATCGCTGAGAGTATTGATCACCACTAACGGAGCAAAAAAGGCCACTACTCGGCCAGTAGTAATAGTTGCTCGCCAAGGAAATTCTTGAGCACCATAAGCCAATCGCACCAAAGGTACTCTCAACACCAAAAGAATGATTCCAGTAGGCAAAGCTAAATAAACTGCCTGCAACAAAGAAGTAATCAAGGTGCGCCGAAAGGATTCCAAGTGGCGCTGATCTGCTTCTCGAGAAAGAATTGGTAAAGAAGCTTGGCCAATGGTAGTACCAAAGAGTCGAGCGAAAAATTGAGTCAGTCGCTGAGCCAAATAAAAAAGCGAGAGTGAGCCCGTGGGCAAAGTGCTAGCCAAAAAAAGAGCCACTGTGGCCTCAATCTCTGATAACCCCAAAGATAAAGTTCGTGGCCCCATTAATTTTAAAATCTTCCTTACTCCAACCAAACGCAGCGAAAAGATAGGTGAATAGCGAAAACCCAGATTAATCACCAGAGGCAATTGAATCAAAAAGTGAAGAGCGGCGCCGATAACTACTCCAAGGGCAGGACCAAAAATCCCCCAATATTGAGCCAAAACTTGAATCCCAAAAATAATGCCCAAATTATAAACAATTGGTGCTAAGGCTGGCAGTAAGAACCGCTGACAACTTTGTAAAACTCCGGTTAGAAAATTACTCAACAAAAAAAACCACTGAGCCAGAACCATTAACCGGGTCAAGCGACTCATTAATAAAATTTGATCAAGGCTAAAACCAGAAGCGATAAGGCCAGAAAGAGGCCGAGCCAAAATCATAACCCAAAAAGTAAAAAAGAGGAAAACTAAAGAAAGAATATTAATCACCGCTGAAGCAGTGCGATAGGCTTCCGCCTTAGAGCGAACAAATTGTTGGCTAAAAATAGGAATAAAGGCGGCCGAGAGAGCCCCAATCACCAAAAGGCGAAAAATGATGTCGGGGATTCTAAAAGCGGCATTATAAGCATCTAAAGCCGAGGCACAACAGGCATAGAAACGAGCATAAAGGAGCCGGTCACGCAAGATGCCCAATAAGGCGGAAAGGCTAAAAGTAGCGGCTAAAATAGCTGCTGCTGAGAAGATATTTGATTGTCGTTGGGAAAAAATCCGGCTGCCATTTTTTAAAATCGCCCTAATCATCAATTGGGAGTATAACAACTTCTTGCTATTTGAACAATAAGTTGTTAAAATTTCTTGATTATTAACCCAAACTTTAATTTTCAAAATCTTTTGTTTGGCAATGCCGATTACTAAATCAGCCAAAAAAGCGCTAAGACAAACCAAGAAAAGGACTCAAATTAATCGCCGGATCAAAGCAGCGGTCAAGCAAATAATCCGCCAGTTTAAAAAGAAGCCGACGAGAAAAAACTTGAGTCGAGTCTACTCGGTAGTGGATAAAGCAGCCAAAAAACATATTTTTCACAAAAATAAAGCGGCTCGAATCAAAAGCCGTTTAAGTCGGCTCGTTTCTCAAACCAAAAGCTCTTCGAAAGCCACTAAGCGCCAATGATCTCGCTTGAAGATATGTTAAACTCTAACTAAATGACTACTTTATTCAATGTTAGTCTTTGGGGTGATGAAGCCTTTAGTGCCCTGGCGGCTCAAAAAGCCCTAGGGCCAATGCTCCAAATAGTCTTCAGAGATACCTCGCCACCCCTCTTTTATCTTATTAGCTTTTTTTGGTTCCGCCTTTTTGGTTCTTCAGAGATCGCTATTCGCACCCTCTCCTTTCTTTTTTACCTCGCCACCAGCGTTATTATTTACTTCCTGGGTAAATACTTATTTAACCGAAAAACCGGTCTCTTAGCGAGCTTGCTCACTTTCTCTAACCCTTTTCTCTTTCCCTATGCCTTCGAAGGTCGAATGTATTTTTGTCTTCTCTTTTTTGTTGTCCTTTCTTTCTACTGCCTTGTCCGCTCTTTTCGTTGGGGTTATATTCTCGCGGCTACAGCTGCTTTGTACTCGCATCACTTTGCTATCTTTGCTCTTGCGGCCCAGTTCCTTTGGCAACTAAGCCAAACAAAAGAAAGAAGGGCTTTTCTCGAAGTCTTTAAGCCTTACCTAATAATCGCCCTCCTTTACCTTCCTTGGCTTTACCCTCTTTATCTCCAAACCAGTCGAGTGGCTGGTGGTTTTTGGTTAGGTCGTCCCACCATCCACCACCTTTTTGGCTCAATTAAAAACTTCTTTGTTGCCAACATT
>JALUUX010000035.1 GCA_027021145.1 Candidatus Shapirobacteria bacterium | reverse complement strand
AAGCCATCCCCTCCTTAAGAATAGGGGTAGCTTCAATTGGTTGGGTTAATAAACAAGGCACCCAAGGGTCCTGATGAAGTTCCCGACCAATGCCGTGGCCGGTTAGCTCCCGGACGCAATGATAGCCAGCACCTTCAATCACCCGCTGAATTGCTGCCGAGATATGGCCCACCCGATTACCGGGCTTTACCACCCTAATCGCCGCTGCCAGGGCCCTTTTCCCCGCCGTCAAAAATTTTCTATCTTTTTGCATTTTGGCTTCCTGCCCGCCTGAATGCGTTAGCTTTTGGCGGGTTGGATTTTGCATTTTTATCGTATAAGCCATATCCGCATGCCAACCTTGATAAACCAAACCCATGTCTAGACTAACCAAATCTCCCGCCTGAATCACTGTCTCATCAGGAATGCCATGAACTACACCGGCATTCAAATTAATACAAGTAGCCCAACGATAGCCAGGGACGGTCTTAAATGAGGGTTCGGCCCCTGCCTCTCTAATTAATTGCTCCGCTAAGCGATCAATCTCAATCAGCTGCTTGCCTGGTTCAATCGCTTTGAGACAGCGATCAAAAACCTGGCTCAATTTTTGACCAGCAATGATCAGCTTTTGATTCATGAGGACAAAACTCGTTGATTAATAATTGCTACCATTTCCTGATGGATTGGTTCAATTGGCCGCTCACCATTAACAGAAGCTAAAATTCCTCGCTGACGATAGTAAGCCACAATTGAGGTCAATGCCTCTTGACTCCAGGACAAACGACGGCGAATGGCAGTGAGGGTCTCGTCGCTTCGTCCCGGCTGAAACCGTTCTCCTCGAGCCCAAGTAGCCTTAACTCGCTCCAAGATTACTTCAGGGCGAATTTGAAGATAAAAAACCAAATCCAGACTCACTCCCTTCTCGGCCAAGTATTGATCTAAAACCGGCGGCTGATCAGGCAGACGGGGAAAGCCGTCAAGAATAAAGCCCTTATCCCACCATTGATCTAATACTGGTCTTAAGACCGCGAAGGTCAACTCCGTTGAGACAAAAACTCCCTGATCAATCAATTGCTTTATCTTCCGACCAATCGGTGTCTGATTTTTAATCTCCTGACGGAGCAGCTCGCCGCTGGAGATGTGCTTCCAGCCAAATTTGGCTGCCAAGAGCCGGGCCTGGGTCCCCTTACCCGCTCCCGACGGGCCCAAAATTACTAGGCGCGCTACTTTAGAGGCTTTCATATTGATAAGTTTGGACCAAATTTTCTAAAGATCGCGTAATTTCTAAAATAACTGAAATAACAATTAAAATTCCTGTCCCCCCTAAAGCCATGGTCGAAATCTGGGTCAATCGCTGAGTAATCGAGGGCAAGATTGCCACCAAACCCAGAAATACGCCCCCAATAGCAGTCACCCGATAAAGATACCAATTCAGCCGCTGTTTGGTCGCTTCTCCTGGCCTGACTCCAGGAATAAAGGCTCCGCTTTTACGCAATTGTTCGGCCACTTCATCAGGCTTGAAAACTACGAGAGTATAGAAAAAGGCAAATAAAACCACCAAAACAAAATAAACCAAGCTATAGACTAGACTACCGGGCTGAAACCAAAAACTGAGCCATTCGCCCAATTGAGCCAATTGAGGCTGGGAAAGATTGACTAGGGCGCGGCCAGCCATAGAAGGAAGAAATACCAAAGAAAGGGCAAAAATAATCGGCATTACCCCGGCAGTATTAATTTTAATCGGCAAATAACTTCTGCCGCCGGCACCAAAGCGTCCGGCCCGACGGGCATAATGAATTGGCAAGCGCAAGGCTGCTTCCTCGACCATAACAATGCCCCCAACCAGAGCCAAAGCAAGAATGACAAAGGCAATAAAATTAAAACTAATTTGAGCTTCGATGAGAGAAATAGTTTGAAAGAAGCTAACTGGATAACGCGCCACAATACCAGCAAAAATTAGCATTGAAACACCATTACCAATTCCAAATTCAGTGATCAAATCACCCAAAAAAACCAAGGCCATCGTCCCTGCAGTCATCGTGACCACTAAAGAGATTAACATCAATGGAGAAAGTTGGGTGATTACCTGTTGGTTTTTCAAAATGGCATACATTCCCAGAGCCTGAATAGCAGCCAAAGGTACAGTGAGTAATCGAGTATAAAGATTGAGTTTAGCCCGACCATACTCTCCCTCCTTGGATAATTGAGCCAATTTAGGCCAAACAAAAGAAAGGAGTTGAAGCATTACCGAGGCGTTAATGAAGGGGTTTAATCCCAAAGCCGCCACGGAAAAATTAGCTAAAGTTCCTCCCGAAAAAACATCTAAAAGACTTAAGAGTTGATTCTGGGCAAAAAACTGTTTCAATAATTGGGCGTTAACTCCTGGCACAGGCAAATGGGCGATCAGACGGAAAAAAATAAAAATAAGCAGAGTAATCGCCAGTCTTTTTCGAATCTGAGCAATTTTAAGTGCCTGAATAAAAATTTTAATTTTCTCGGCCCAGTTATTGCTCATAGACAACTTTTCCTCCTGCCGCGGTAATCTTCTCTGCCGCCTTTTGGGAGCAGGGCAGGTCAACAATTAAAGCAACATCTAGTTCTCCTCGACCAAGAATTTTAACCCCTTGACGCTTTTCTTTCTTTTTAATTAAACCCTTGGCCACCAAAGCTTCCAAATCCACCCGGTCGCCTTTTTGGAAATGACGAGCTAAAAGATCAAGATTAATCGGCACCGGATCCGGTTTAATCGATTTTTGGCGCCCCCGACCCCGCCACAGGGGCCATCGCTTTAACCAAGATTTCTTAATCTTAGTACCCGCAAAAGTCAGCGGCACCTTACCC
>JALUUX010000034.1 GCA_027021145.1 Candidatus Shapirobacteria bacterium | reverse complement strand
GCCTTTCTCTTCAGGAACCAATGAAGGTAGTAGTTAACCACCTTGAGAAAACAATGAAGGGTAACCAAGACTCCAGAGAGTCCAAAATGTTGTGGACGGATACAAACTCTTGAAGCTTGGTGCTATTTCCGATATAATGGAAAAGGGCGGCAGGGCCGCATCTTTTTTTGCTCTAAATTGATCCAACTTACTCGATGAATCCAGGAGCGAAACAGTATACCGGGAAACAAATTGTCGTTTTGGAAGGACTGGCGCCGGTGCGAAAGCGACCGGCAATGTACATCGGTTCCACCGACAGCTCCGGCCTCCACCACTGTCTTTATGAAATTGTTGATAATTCTATCGACGAAGCCTTAGCAGGATTTGCCCAAAACATCTGGGTTATTCTTCATTCTGACGGTTCGGTGACCGTCGCTGATGATGGGCGGGGTATCCCGGTCGACCTCATGCCTCAGTATGGCAAAAGTGCCTTGGAAATCGTCATGACTAAGCTCCACGCCGGCGGCAAGTTCGATGGTCAGGCTTATAAGGTCTCTGGTGGTCTTCATGGAGTGGGTTCAAGCGTAGTTAACGCCCTTTCAGAATGGCTTCGAGTTGAGGTGCGCCGGGAGGGTAAAATTTACTATCAAGAATATCAACGAGGTCGACCTAAGACCAAAGTGATCACCATCAACCAAACTAAAGTAAAACGGCTAAAAACACTAATTCCTCCCAACACTACTGGCACTACAGTTACCTTTAAACCTGACCCTCAAATTTTCAAAGAAACCACTAAGTTCGAGCCTAAACTAATCAAAAAATCTCTTCGTAACCGCGCCTACCTAATTTCCGGTCTCTTCTTCCATTTTTATAATGAACAAAGTCAAACCGACTACCATTTTTATTTCGAGGGCGGCATTGTTTCCCTAGTAAAAAGTCTCAACAAAAATAAAAATGTCCTTCACCCACCGATTCATATTAAGGGCCAGGAGGGAGATAAAGAGGTAGAAGTGGCCATTCAGTACAACGATTCAGCTAAAGAAACGGTCGCCTCCTTCGTTAATGTAATTAACACCAGTGAGGGCGGCACTCACCTTGCCGGATTTAAAACTGCCCTTACTCGAGCTATTCAAGATTATGCCCAAAAACACAATCTTCTAAAAAATGGCAAGTTGGGCCGGATTACCGGCGACGATACCCGCGAGGGCTTAACAGCGGTGGTCTCCGTCAAAATGCCCTCTAAAGATCTCCAATTCGAGGGGCAAACCAAAGTCAAGTTGGGTAACAGCGAAGTTCAGCCTTTCGTGACCAAGGTAGTTAAACAAGCTCTAGACACCTATTTTGAAGAACACCCTAGCGACGCCAAAGCGATTTTGGCTAAGATTTTGATCACCGTTAAGGCTCGTCGAGCGGCCAAAGCGGCCCGCGAGGCCATCATGCGCAAGGGAGCGTTTGACTCTTTAGGCCTACCAGGAAAATTGGCCGACTGTCAGTCAAAAAATCCTCAAGAATCGGAGCTATACATTGTAGAGGGAGATTCAGCCGGTGGTTCAGCCAAACAGGGAAGAGATCGCCGCTTTCAAGCAATTCTTCCCTTACGAGGTAAAATTCTCAATACCGAAAAGGCTCGACTAGACCGAATCGTCGAGTTTGCAGAGTTAAAAGATTTGATTGTTGCCTTAGGAATGGGTATTGGCGAAACAGCCGATATTTCAAAACTACGCTATCACCGAATCATTATTATGACTGATGCTGATGTTGATGGTGCTCACATTGCCACTTTATTGCTCACTTTCTTTTATCGCCATCTACCCCAAATTATCGAAGGCGGTTACCTCTACTTAGCCCAACCACCCCTCTATAAAATTTCTAGAGGCAAAGAAATCTATTATGCCTATACCGAGGAAGAAAAAGATCAGATCCTTGCTTCTTTGAAAAATAAAACCACTATCAATGTCCAGCGCTATAAGGGTTTGGGGGAAATGAATCCAGATCAGCTTTGGGAAACGACCATGAATCCTGAGAATCGAATTCTAAAACAAGTTACTATCGAGGACGCCCAAAAGGCCGATGAAACTTTCAGTACTTTAATGGGCCCTGAGGTACCACCAAGACGTCATTTTATCCAAACTCATGCTAAAATGGCAACATTAGACATCTAACAGTTGGCAATTTTGGTATTAAGATTTAAAATATAAACCACGATGAAGAAACCAATTCCAGTCGGACCTAAGCCACCAAAAGTAGTTTATTCTTTTATCGAAATCCCGCGAGGGGGAACCAATAAATATGAGTTCGACCACGATTTAGAGGTCTTTATTCTCGATCGAGCCCTCTATAGTGCCGTTTATTATCCCACCGAGTATGGCCACATCCCGCAAACGCTTTGCCTTGACGGTGATCCAATTGATATTATGGTTATTACCAGTAGCCCCACTTTCCCTGGCTGTCTTATTGCCACCCGAGTAATCGGCATGCTCGATTTAGAAGACAGTGGCGAACGAGATCACAAAATTTTAGGAGTCGCTCTTAAAGATCCTCGGGTTAATTATATTAAAACCCTTAAAGATCTCTCACCCCACTTCCGGGCCGAGATTACCGATTTCTGGCGCAATTATGCCAAATTACAACCAGGCAAGAGTATTAAAATCATTGGTTGGCGCAACAAAGAAGCGGCCGAAAAAGTGATCCGCGAAGGAATTGAGCGCTACCGAAAAACTCAACACCATCAATGAGTAGTAATATCGGCAAGATCAAGAAAATCGAGATCACCCAAGAGATGGAAAAGGCGTACCTAGATTACGCCATGAGCGTTATTGTCGCTCGAGCCCTCCCCGATGTCCGTGATGGTCTCAAACCTGTTCATCGTCGCATCCTCTACGCCATGCATCAAATGGGCCTAAACCCAGGGGGTAAATACACTAAATCAGCTAAAATTGTCGGCGAGGTTTTGGGTAAATATCACCCTCACGGCGATGCCCCTGTCTACGAGGCTCTTGTCCGCATGGCCCAAGATTTTTCTATGCGCTATCCCTTAATTGATGGTCAAGGCAACTTCGGCTCAATCGACGGCGATCCTCCGGCAGCAATGCGTTACACCGAGGCGCGGATGGCCAAAATTGCCCAGGAAATGCTGACTGATATTAAGAAAGAAACGGTAGAGTTTGTTGATAATTTTGATGCCACTCTAAAAGAACCCACCGTCCTCCCAGCACGAATTCCCAATTTACTTCTCAATGGCGCTGATGGTATTGCTGTCGGCATGGCTACCAAGATTCCTCCCCATAATTTAAACGAGATTGTTGACGCCCTTCTATATATGCTCAAACAGGGGCGATTAGAAAAACTCGAAGAACCCCAAGAGCTAGATATTAAAAAACTACCTTTGGACCAGAGAAAAACGGCTGAGCAAGTGATTATGGAAGAAGTTAATCAACTAGCTGCCTGGAGGTTCGAATTCGAAACTAAGGTTTCCTCTCAAGAATTATTGCGGTTCGTTAAGGGCCCTGATTTTCCTACTGGCGGCCAGATCTTTGATCAAGAAGCTATTAGCCAAGTTTACACCACTGGCCGAGGCAAAATTCCTGTTCGCGGTAAAGCTGAGATTGAGGAGGGGAGAGGGGGGAAGTTTCAAATCATCATTAGCGAAATTCCCTATCAGGTTAATAAAGCCGAATTAGTGGCTAAAATCGCTCAATTGGTTAAAGAAAAGAAGATTGTCGGAATCTCAGATCTTCGAGATGAATCCGATCGACGGGGGATTAGAGTTGTTGTTGAGTTAAAACGGGCCGCTCGACCCAAGTCAGTCCTTAACAAACTTTATAAATATACCAATCTTCAAACTTCTTATCCGGCCAATCTAGTTGCCCTTGTTGATGGTGTTCCACAAACCCTCAATCTGCGCCAAATTCTCCTCCTCTATCTCCGCCATCGTCATGAAATTGTGCGACGCCGGACTATTTTTGAATTTCGCGAGGCCAAATTCCGAGCCCATATTTTAGAAGGATTGAAAATCGCCCTAGATAATCTGGATGAAGTCATTGAAACGATTAAAAAATCTAAAGATGCTGAGCAGGCCAAGATCAATTTAATGGAGAAGTTTGGTCTTACCGATCTTCAGGCAACAGCCATCTTAGATATGCAGCTGAGACGACTCGCCGCTTTAGAACGACAAAAAATTGAGGCGGAATATCAGGAAATCAAAAAGAAGTTGGATCAGCTGCGCCTCTTACTTACTCAGCCGGAAGCGATGATCAAGGTAATTAGGGAAGAGCTTATAGAAATCAAAGAAAAATATGGTGATGAGCGACGAACCCAGGTCTTTGCCCAGAAATTAGGCGAATTTAGCGAAGAGGATCTTATTGCTAATGAGGAGGTTATTGTTACCATTACCAAAACCGGCTACATTAAACGGGTGCCACGAGGAACTTATCGGACTCAGCGCCGCGGCGGTAAAGGCGTCACCGGAATGACCACCAAAGAAGAGGATGAAATCGAACACCTAATCAGTTGCTTTACTCATGATTATCTCCTCTTTTTCACTAACCAGGGCCGGGTTTTTCAACTTCGAGTCTGGGAAATTCCAGCTGGCACTAGGCAAGCTAAGGGTCAAGCCATTATTAATTTAATTAATATTGACCAGGGAGAAAAAATTCAGGCGGTAGTAAAACGGGCCGCCCAGGCGCAAGCTCAGGAAAAATTTATTTTCATGGCCACTAAAAAGGGGTTAGTTAAAAGAACTCCTATTGAAAAATTTGCCCACATTCGCTCCTCAGGAATTATTGCTATCAAGCTTAAAGCTGAGGACGAACTCACCTGGGCTAAAATCACTGACGGTCAAAGCCAAGTTTTCTTGGTGACTAAAAAGGGTAAATGTATCCGCTTTTCGGAAAAAGATGTTCGGCCAATGGGACGAGAGGCACGAGGAGTGAGGGGCATCAATCTTAAGCCCGGTGATGAGGTAGTGAGCATGGATATCATCCCCGAGCAGTTACCCCAACCCAAAGATAGGCGGCGCAAAGTTTTCCGTCACCTTTTAGTAGTAACGGAAAATGGCCTTGGTAAGCGCACTGATGTTTATCAGTATCCTCTTCAGAAGCGGGGAGGAGTCGGCGTTAAAGTGGCCAACTTAACCGAAAAAACAGGCCAAGTTGCCTGCGCCCAAGTAATTGATGAAACTGCTGGGCAAATGATTCTTACCTCTCGAAAAGCCCAGGTAATTAAACTTCCCGTGAAAAATATTCCCGTCTTAAACCGCAATACTCAAGGAGTGATTTTAATGCGTTTTAAAAAAGGTGCCAACGACTCTGTCGCTGCTTTAACCTGCCTAAAAAAAGCTAATTAGTAGTCTAGTAATGAGTCTAATTGTCTTTGGTTTAAAAAAGTTAATCAATTTAGACCAAGAATCCTGGATTAAAATCCCCGCTAAACTCTTGGCCGCTAAAGACCAAAAAGTAGTCAAGGCAATTAAAAAAGCCCAACTTCGGTTTAGAAAGATTACCAGCAAACAGCAATTCCTTTCTTTAGAAGGATCATGTTGGCAGAAAACCTCGTCTGGTTCGATCGAAATCAAAGAAAATCTTTATCTGGAAGGATTAATTGTCCTTCCCAAAGTTCAATTCAACGGTCAAATCGTTCTCAGAAAGGGGGTTAAACTAAACCAAGTCTATATTTATGGCGTCAACTATCTCGGTCCTGGAGCCGAAATCACTCAATCCTCCCTGGTGGCCGAAAATCAATCTGAAAAAAATTACCGCTTTTGTCGCTACAATTATTTGGCTCAAAAAGTCCTAATCGAAAACTCTTTTATTACTCGCTCCTATCTTGGCTCCGAAGCCAAAATAAAAGCCAGCTATCTCCTAGACACAATTTGTGGCCCAAAAACAAAATTAATTCACTGTGCCACCGCCAATAGTCCCAATAAGACAAAACTGATTAAAATTATTAACCCAGTTACCCTTAAATTAGAAACCACCACTCTGAATAAAATGGGAGCCGTAATCGGCTCTCAAGTTCAGCTCAAGAACATTCTCACCATGCCTGGCACCCTAATCGGTCAAAAAAGCAAACTAGTCAATGCCCAAGCAATTATTGGCTATCTTGCCCCAGAGACAACATATCAGGCTGAAGGGGATGAAACACCCTTAATCATTACTAACCAAAACAATCTCCGGGTTAATCAACTAAAAGACCTCCTATCTCCCTCCTTAACTCCATTTTTCTCTCAACCTCACTCGGAATCAACTCCTCTAGTCAAAATTGGCCTAGAAGCAAAAGATCGACTAATCAGAAAAATTTTAGCTAAAAGCAAGGTTTCCCGATTAACTAGTCATTCCTTCGACAAAACCGAAAACGAATTTTGGCGCTTTAATCAGGAACCGGGTAAAAGGGGAGGAGGAATAATAATTCTAAAACCGTTTATTTTTGAGGGTCGGTGGCACCATCCTCAAGGAGGAACCCTCGAGGGTGAGATCTATTTGGATCAGGGAGTTATTTTAAGAAATAGCCAAATTCAAGGCCAAACTGTTTTGGAAAGAAATGTCTCTTTGAGAGAAAGCTCAATCAAAAATAGTTATTTAGAGAAAGAGGTGGCTGCCTGGGCCAACTGCGAAATAGAAGACTCTTTCTTGGGTCAACAATCATCCCATGAGGGTAATAAAATCTCTGCCTCAATTATTGGTCGGCAAGTCCGGCTTGGAGGCCGAGCCAACCTTAGTTCCACCCGCTCCTTATTAGTATATTTTGACCCTCGAACTAAAAGAATCAAAACTTTTTCTTCCAAAAGATCTTTAGGAGTAATTATCGGCCCCCACTCTATTTGCGGTGGAGGCACTAATATTCGCCCCGGTTCGATCATTGGAGCTAAAACGAAAATCACCACTACTAAACCAATTTTCGGTTTTATTCCTTCCGAAACCCAATTAATCGACCTTAAACAATTCCGGGGTAAATCGGTCAAAACCCTCGAGCGCTGCCGAGGATCAGCAGCAATCAACCCTTTATTAACCAATACTTCTTCTCAAGCCACCCCCGCCCGATTCAGTTATTCAGAATATCGAAAAATTCTTAGCCTAGCTCTCAAAATCTTTGGTCTCGACAATATTGGTCCTCTAAAAAATGCCAACGGTGCCTATCTTATCTTGCGCCATGATGTTGACTATTCCCCTCGAGCAGCCTTAAAAATGGCTCAAATAGAGGTAGAGTGTGGTATTCGGGCAACCTATTTCTTTCTCCCTCCCCAAGCAGCCCCCTACCAATGGGAAAAGAATAAGCCCCTAATTCACAAAATTAGGCAGCTAGGCCACGAGATCGGGCTCCATTACACAGCCGACAACTTCGATGAGTTAATCAGCCAAATCAAAACAGTTGAGGCTGCCCTATCAATCAAAATCAACAGTCTTAGCATGCATCAACCGTCAGTTAAAGGAAAAATAATTCTTTTTCCTCAACTACGCCGATTAGGCCTCAAGAACGCCTATGATCCCCGCTATTTTCTACCTCCTAATCTCTATATTGCTGACAGCCGTCGGAGTTGGCGCGACGGTCACCCGCTGGACCGAATCCCCTTAATGAGAGAGTTAAGTCTAGCCTTAAACAGGCCAACTCAATTTTTGACTCATCCGGTCTGGTGGTCAACAAAATCTAACTTAACTAGTCGAGAGGTGATGCTCCATTGGAAAATTGATCCACAAATTATTGCCCAAGAGCTAAAGCTTCACTGATTGCCACTATGATATTTTTCGTGGGTTTCGCGGAGGCGCCGATTAGTAATGTGGGTGTAAATCTGGGTGGTAGCAATGTTTTTATGGCCTAAAAGCTCTTGAACTGACCTAAGATCAGCCCCATGGAATAATAAGTCGGTCGCAAATGAATGGCGCAAGACATGGGGGGTAACTTGGATCGGAATCCTGGCCTTTTTTCGATATTTTTCAATTAGTCTTTGGACTGACCGAGCCGTCAATCTCATCTCTTCATCACTCATACTCGGATCTCTCTTGCCTGAATACCGAATAAACAATGGTCGATAATGATCATCCCGAGCGGCTAAATAGCGCCCCAACCAAGAAACTGCCCTTTTGGAAAGAAAAACTACTCGGGCCCGACCACCCTTACCAATCACCCCTAATTCTCGCGTCTTTAGGTTAATTTGATCGCGATTTAGGGCCACTAATTCGCTCACCCGTAAGCCGGTGGAAAACAACAACTCTAGAATCGCCTTGTCGCGCAATCCAATAATACTAGAGATTGTTGGCTGATTAAGCAATTTAGTCACCTGTTCGGCGGTTAAGAATTTAAGCGAACGACTCTCGGTTTTAGGGAGTTCAATTTTCTCGGGTGCCACCACTCGATAATCATTCTTAATCAGCCAACGCAAAAAGGCCCGAAGGGCAATGACATGATAAGCTTGGGTAACTTTCTTAAGAAATCGACCTTGGGGCGTTTTAACCCGCGCCAGAAAAATCCTAAATTTCCGAATATTTTCCAGGTTGAGATCAGCCAGAGTAGGCCTGTCCGCCGAAACTCCCCTAGAGGTAGGGGAGGGGAGAGAACGAGATTTTCGCTTCTTTAAAAACTGATAAAAACGCATTAAATAATGGCGATAATTGCGACTAGTTAGAGGAGAACAATTGCGTTCAATTTCCAGATAATCAAGAAACTGATTAATTAGTTGTTTGAGAGGAACATTTTTCGATTTGTTCATTTAGTCATTTATCATTTAATCATTGATTGCCCCCTCTGTCAAGATTGTGCGACGCAGGGAAGGCGCTAGGTTGATACCAACTAACTTGTTCTTTATAATGTAATTCGAAATTGGATTAGAAAATGGACAAATTGACGCCTATTCAGACCAAGGCTCCCTTAGTATTTACCCTCCAATGGCATTTGACCGCCTGCTGCGAACAAAAATGCAAACATTGTTACATGAGGGAAGAGCCCACTTATCTCTCGGAGCTTAAAAACGAACTAGATATTAATGCTTGCTTTAAAATCGTAGATGATTTCGTTGAAAGCTTCGGCCCCTTTTGTCAAAAACTTCGGATCAACTTTACTGGCGGAGATCCCCTTTTAAAAGAGGGGATATTTGACTTAATTAATTACGCCTCAAAAAGGGGAATAAGGATTGGAATTCTGGGAAATCCCAACTTAATTACGCCCAAAATAGCTAGAAAACTTAAGCGTGTAGGAGTGGCCACGTACCAGGTTAGCCTAGATGGTTTAGCTAAAACCCATGACGCCCTAAGGGGAAAGGGGGGACTTTTTAATCAAACTCTCAACGCCCTATCAATTCTCAAAAAAGAGGGAATAACAACAGTAGTAATGTTTACTTTAAGCAAAAGAAACAAAAAAGAGCTTATACCCTTAATTAAGCTTTTAAACAAAAGCAAACTAGTGGACATCTTTGATTTCGCTCGACTAGTCCCCTGTGGAAGCGGACGCAAGTTAATGAAAGACCTTCTTTCTCCAAAAGAATTTCGCAATCTTCTTCTGGAGGTTTTTCATGCCTACCTAGATTTCGCTAAAGACGGCGGAAGTATATATTTTGGAAGAAAAGATTCTTTATGGGCCCTCCTCTATCACCAATTAGGTTTAGCTAATTTTATTAAAACAAAACCATCCACTTTCGCGCTACGCTGCTTGGCGTGTCATTTTGTTAAACAAAAAAATTACTGATACAGATTTTAAAAAATCGATAAAACTTTCTGCTGCCGGATGTGATAGTTGTAAGGGATGCTCTGGTTGTGCTTCCTGCGGAGTGGGAGCCTGCAGTGGCTGTAGCGGAGGAGGATGCTCTAATTGTTCAAGTTAAAAAATAGGAGGAATTTATGAAAATATGCTTTATTGGCAAATATCCTCCAATTGAAGGAGGAGAGGCGAGTAAATTGTATTTTTTAGCCAAAGAACTGGGAAAAAAAGGTCATGAAGTTCACATAGTAACTAATGCCCTCTGTGTAGAAAAAGAGTTTAGAGAAAAATTAAGAGGAGAAGACCTAAAATTTTATCAACCAAAGGGAGTTACTGTTCACAATATCAATCCCTTTCGTCTGCCCCATTTCATTCCTCAGTCTTCTGCCTATGTTGAACGACTAGCCTCGCTGGCAATCCATGTGGTCGAAAAATATCAGATAGATGTTATTGATGGCTGGTATCTGGTGCCCTACGGCATCGCCGCTTACTTAGCCTCCTGCTTCACCAAAAGACCCCTTTTTCTTCGCCATGCAGGAAGTGATTTAAACAGAGTTGCCCGATCACCCTATTTTGCCCCCATAATCGATAAGATTCTTAAGGCCGCCGATCGAGTAGTCACTTATCCTTCTCGAGTTAGATTTTTAAAAGAAAAAGGTATTTTGCCCTATCAGATAATAATTAATCGTTCTCTCGCCATCGACCCAAAATTTTTCTCGCCAGAAAACAAAATCTCTCCTCGACGTTACCTTAATCCACTCGTTTACCAAAATAAAGGAAGCGCCTTAATTACTTACATTGGCAAATTATCTCCCAATAAAGGACTAATGGAACTATTAGAAGCCCTTGCCCTGGTCAAAAAGGCTGGGAAAAAATTTAAACTTTTAGTAATTGGCAACGGAAGACAAAAATTTAAGAAGAGGTTTATCGAACAAATCGAGAAATTGGGGCTGAGAGAAGAAGTAATAATCAACTCATTTATTCCTCCTTGGAGAATTCCTGGGGTAATTAAACTTTCAATCTTACTAGTCCATCCAGAATTCAATTTTCCTATCGAAGTTCACAATCCCATCCTGGTTCGAGAAATCATGGCTTGCGGCGGGTGCTTACTCATCAGCAAAGAGCTGTATCAAAAACAAGAAAAAGAATTCGTTAAAAATGGCAAAAACATTGTTGTAGTCAGTCCCCAAAAAAAGAGGGCCTTTGCTCAAAAAATAATTGATTTACTTGATAATCCCCAAAAAAGAGCCAGAATTGAAAAAGAAGCAAGAAAGGCAGCACTCAAAAGAGAGGATTTCTCCCGGTACGTCAACCAATTTGAACAATTCTACCAAGAAGTAATCGAAGAGCTCCCCGCTCCAAGCTCGAAACAAAAGCTAATCATTTTTCGCGGGCCACCAGCAGTGGGAAAAACTACTGTTTCTCAAATCTTAAAAAAGAAAGTGGGCAATTTGGCTGTTTTGAAATTTGACACCATAAGAAGAAATATCTCTGAGGTACCAACCCCAATTCATCGACGGACCATGGCAAGGGATTTAACCGAAAAGATTAGCGAATTCTTGCTAAGCCAAGGGTTTAACGTTTTAGTGGAGGGCGTTTTTCTTCATCAGGAAGAAATTTGCCCATTTCACCAACTGGCCCAACAGAAAAAAGTCGAGTTTTTAATCTTTGAGCTTGATGCTTCGGACGAAATATTACGCCAACGCGTTAAAAACAAGCCAACCGACCCCCTTCAAGGAGGAGTAGTCAATTTTGAAAGAGCTCTTCGAGCTTTTCGAATCTCTAAAATTAGACTTCATCGGGCCAAAATAATTAGAATTAACACTGACTCCCTGTCTCCTAACCAGGTTGCTGTCAAAATTTTAGATCTCGCTAAGTTAGAGTAGGGGAGTCGCCAAACTTCTTTTAAAACCAGCAAAAACCACATTGGATAATGACGATAAACTCCGGCTTATTAAAGGAGTATTAAAGGAGAATGTTTATTTGTATTTAGTTTACCCCATTCCCTGTCAAGATTGTGCGACGCAGAGTGGAGATCAGTAACTAGTCAATGGAGAATGTTATGTATGTTCCTGGTGCAACAGAGGCCGTCATTTTGGTTCAAAAATTAAGAAGGCAGTGGCCCATTCGAAGAAATCCTGAGACGGCCACCGATCATGACTTAAGTCTTGACCCAACAAGAAGGCGCTGTCCAGACTTACGACTACAACAAGACCAAAACCACCCCCAACCTCCTTTCACCAGGACTAAATAAGCGACCCCATTAGCGGCCACCAGAGCGGCTTTTTTGTTTGAAGATATATCTTATCATGCGAGGTGAAACAGTCTTCTCCACACAGGGAAAAGGGTGTAAGTAAATTTGAACCTAAAAACAAACTGATCTAAAGTCGGTGACCAGAAAGCAATTTTGATCATTTAGCCACTTATTCATTAGACATTTGTTATTTTATTAGTCATTAGAAATTAGTCATTAGTCATTAAAAAATTTGCTCCCTTCTCTTCTCAACCCAATCTCCGCGTCGTAAAAGAAACATTGTGCGACATAATCAGGAGTCTGGCTCCCTGAGTCCCGGACGAAAAAAACTCAATTAAAGGGACTCCCTCTCTTTGGGCGAGATAAGTCCGCTTAGAGAAATTAAAAATATAAAAGCTTGGTAGAATCAAACTGCTTTAAATTATTAATTTTTAAGCTTAAAATAGGTCTTCTCCGGAGGTAAGAGTTAGTTTTCCACAGATACTGCAGTTTTTCCCATTCTACTGGGAAGATTGTCTTTCCTGAACCTAATTAGCAGCTTTCACTCATAATTGCCAAATATGAAAACTATCCTATAATTTTCATACCAAGGCTTCTAGACTATAGGATATATATTATGGGCTATTCGGTTTCCACCCCTGCCCTCTCCCCTCTTCCCCATCTAGGCCCGACTCTCAATTTCCTCGCCAGCTGGTGACTAAAAATAAAGCCAAAAAAGTACCCAAACCAACCCAAATAAATTCCCAAATAGTTTTTTTGAAAAGACGCTGACGACAATAAGCTTGAGCCAAACCACTAAAAA
>JALUUX010000033.1 GCA_027021145.1 Candidatus Shapirobacteria bacterium | reverse complement strand
ATATTCTCAAATACGATGTCGTTGAATATTCCTTGGATTATTTCGAATAAATTACTTTTCCCTCCCGCATTAGGTCCGATAAATATGTTCAAATCACCCCGAAAATTAATTTCGGTACGATCTTTAAAGCTCTTTACATTTTCGAGTATGATTTTTTTAAGTTTCATAATTGGTTTAAGATTGTATCTATTCTATTGTTAATTACTTTGCCAATTTTCTTCAGTCTTCTTAACTCTTTATTTACATTCTCCATTACCCTATACTTCTTCTCCTCCCACACCCACACAGGCATTAATCACTCTCCAATCATAAATTGCTTACATGTAATCTTACTCTTCACAATCCTTGACAAACAACTTAAACTGTTTTAAAATTAAAATGCTTATTCACACCAAGAGGCACCTCTTAAAGTTTTGTCTTTAAGCGGTGTCTCTTTTTATATTCCAGCTTTTTTCTTAAATTATCCAAAAAAACAATCTTTTCTTTAGCGGATTTCCTCAAAAGAACAGAGCATGTTTTGATATAAGGACTGACTACCTTCTCTAATTTATCTTTCTTATAGAGGTGGTCCACAAGCGAGTAAAAATCACCGTCGCTGGTGACAATAACAGCCTTATCAAATTTATCAATATCCAGCATAACTTTAAGAACCAAATCAGCGTCAATATTTCCTTTTGGTCTCCTATTGTTATCTAAAACAACTGGTTTGAATACCAAAACATATCCCGATCTTTGCAAAAACTCATAAAGTTTCTTATTTGTGGGAATGTAACCGAGAAATAAGTAGGCAACTTTTACCTGGTATTTATCCTTTAAATAAACTCTGAATCTTTTCCAATCAAGTTTCCATCCAAGAGTCTGAACACCTAAATTTAAATTTTGAGCGTCTATGTAAGCGTAGTTATTGATTTTCTTCATTCAATTGGCTTAAAATTTTATAAATTTTCTCCTCCAGCTTTTTTGATTTATCATCAAGATCTTGTAAGTCTTTTTTTATCTCCCCAATATCCCTATACTCTTCCTCCTCCCAAACCCACACAAACCTCGATGGGCTCAAGTTATAATCTGCTTCACGAATCTGGTTGAGGGTAACAATTTTGCTAAACTTATCAATTTCTTGGAATTGGCGGTAAGTGTTAACGATTTTTTTGATGTTTTCTTTGCCCAAAGTGTTTTGGGGTTTGCCGGGGACAAATTCTTTGCTGGCATTGATAAGCAAGATTTTGCCTTTTCTTTCTGGAGGTTTGTTTTTGTTAAAAATAATAATTAGCCCTGGTGCACCGGTGTTGTAAAAAAGTTTTTCTGGCAAAAGAATGACGCATTCAAACCAATCGGTTTCTTCCAAAATTTTTTGCCTTATTGCCTTTTCCCGACCGCCACGAGAGACCGCTCCGGTGTCAATTACTACTGCCACCTTGCCATCATCTTTGCTTGAAGCAAGCATATGCTGAATCCAAACCCAATCCGCTGATTGTTTAGTGGGAAAACCAAAAGGAAATCTTTCTCGCCAATAATCGCCTTTCTTCAATTCTTCTTCGCCATATCTTTTCTTCTGATTCCAAGGGGGATTAGCTATAACATAATCAAACCTTTTTATACTATCGCCAACCTTAAATTTAGGATATAAAAGAGTATCACCCTTAGCCAAATTGATATTTTTAATTCCATGCAAGATGGCGTTCATCTTAGCAAGAGCCAAAGTTTTAGGATTTTGCTCCTGACCGTTTAAAAAGAGTGTGTTAGCTTTCTTTTTTCCATATTTATCTCTTACATATTTATAAGCCACAATTAACATCCCGGCGCTTCCTACCGCAGGATCGTAAACTGATTTCCCCGGCTTAGGATCCAAAATTTCCACCATCAAACGAATAACCTCCCGTGGCGTGTAAACTTCACCTTCTTTAGCCTTGGTAGGGGCAAAGTATTTTAAAATCCATTCATAAGCATCACCCAGAATATCGCTGTCAATGTTTTCAAAAGAATACCTACTAAAAAGCTCAAAGAGATTATTTAAAATTGCCTGACTTTCTCGGTCTGAGATGAAGTTATGAAAATCAAATTGATCAAAGATTTCCTTATATTCAGGATTAAGCTCAGCTATTTCTTTTAAATTCCGCGAGAGATTCTCAGGAAGTTTTAAAGGATCTTTTCTTAGCTGCCTCCAAAGAAGTTCTGGTTTAAGATAAAAGGTATGATAATAAGGTTGACTTGCCTCTTTGACTACTTCTGCTTCTGACCAACCTTCTTTGACCAACTCCTCCTTCTTTTCTTGAAACTCTTTCTCCCATTTATCCGAAACTGCCTTGTAAAATAGTAAAAGTAAAATAAAGGTATAATCAACTCGGGTGCGGATAATATCAGCTGCAGTTTTCAAAATGCCGGTCAACTTATCCCGATCAAGGGTAGAAGAAACTTCAAAAATATTTAACAAACGATAAATTTTTTCCCTTTTATCTTTAGCTTTGCTTTTGACTTTTAGAAGTTTTGCCCTTTTTAGTTCAGAAAGTATTAATTTTGTTTGCTCCCTTGAATCTTGATAGCCGTCTTCAAGAACAGAAACCGCTTGCTCAAAATCAAAAGATTTTTCTTTAAACTTTTCCCAAAGAGAAAGGTAGCGCTTTTTTATCCAGGTTGGTAAGTTATTCGATTGCATTACTTTGCCCAAAATAGGTTATGTAACTAATATTAACTTAACATAAATTAGAAACTTTGTCAACAACTATATCAAGCCTCTCTTTTTAAAACTAATAAAAGCTTCGTCAGTGATTATGAGATGATCAATTAGTTGTATTCCTAAGATCTTGCCTGATTCTACTAATTTTTGAGTAATCTTTAAATCGTTTTCCGATGGTTCCAAATTGCCCGATGGATGGTTGTGGGCAACAATGACGGAGGCGGCGCAGTGTTTGATAGCGAGATAAAAAACTTCGCGAGGGTGGACAATACTGGCTTCAAGAGAGCCAATAGAAATAATTTTGTGGATAATTAGCTTATTTTCCGCATCCAAGTAAAGGGCAACAAAATATTCCCGTTTCTTGTTTCTGATAAAACTTAAAACTTTAAAAGCATCTTCGGGAGATTTGATTTTGATCGCTTTTTGATCAGGAGAGGCTCGTCTGGCTAAAGCAAAAGCAGCAATAATTGTTGCCGCCCGAGATTTACCCACTCCTTTAATTTTGGCTAATTCTTCAAAGGAAAGGTTAGTCAGTTTATTCAAGGAAAAGCGTTTAAGAATTCTTCGGGCCACCTCTAAAGCACTTTTGCCTTGATAGCCAGTCCGAAGCAAAATGGCTAGTAGTTCATAGTCTTTCAAAGCTTGGGATCCCTGGGCAGCCAGCTTTTCTCGTGGTCGTTTAAAGTTGGGTAGATCCCTAATCTTGGCCATTGATCGATTTTAACAGGAAAAGCTTTTAAGAATTTTCAAACTCAAAACACTAATATTAGGGCAACCTTCTTCTCAGGCGCAATAACTTCCAGCGGAGGGAGTCGGCAAAGTGAACAGCCTGGTAAAGCCAAGGGTTAGTTACCAAGTCCCAGCTGCCAATATACTCAACCAAATCAGCCCCATAACCCAATTTAAAGCGATGAAAGCCATACCAAGGATGAGCTGGATCGGCTTTTGGTCCCAAGCCACCCCAAAGATCAAAGGTTTTGCAGCCCATTTTTTTACCAAACCGAATCGCCTCCCAACAGATTAAGTTTGAGGCCATTAAATTACGCAGTTCTGAAGATGAAGCACCATAAGGATAAAAAAGCCTATCTTTCCAGACAAAAAGCATCCAGGCATTGAGAACTTTTTCTTTATACCTCGCCAGCAAGATATGGGCAATTCTGGCTGGAGCCAGAATTTGCCACATTTTTCTAAAATAATCTGGTGAATGAAGATAAAACTTCTGTCTCTTAAGCGTCTCCTGCAATAGGTTAACAAAAATTTCCAACCCCTCTTGATCACTTTTTTCCTCCACCACCACTCCTTTCTTTTGGGCTAAGCGAATGTTGTAGCGAGTTTTATGATGCATATTGCTCAGAAGCTCATCCTCTGATTTGGTCAAATCAAGAATAAATGAGTAGGGATCAAAAAGGGCCTTTTTGGCTTGACTCAAACCAAGCTTGCCTAGATCGATCTTCTCTTCTTGAAAGAGTTCTTCTTCTGGTTTTCCTTTAATATTTCGCCAGCGGCGAATAACATAATCAGGTTCTAGTTTAATAAAAATCGCCTTTTCTTCCTCGGCCAATTCTCTCAAAGCTGCAATCAATTGCTCACTAGGCAAAGGCGATTTCAATAAGTGACCAACAGAATAGGCTAACTTAGGAATTGGTCGGAATAAAATTTGGAAGCCAGCAGCAATTTTCCCTTTTTCAAAAAGACCCAATCTTACCGCTCGCATGCCGGTCTTTTCCTTGAATTCTCCCCACTGCCAACTCTGGAGCGGATGATCAACTACCTGATTATAAATTTCCCTTTCTTCCTCTAAAACTCTTCTGACAATCATTGTCCAAAAAATTCTTAATTCTTAATTTTTAATTCTTAACTAATAATATCATCCTCCCAATCAAAATCATCTCCCTCTCTAATCACCAGATGCTCAGGAATATCATCAAGAAAGCGCGATGGCTCTTGATAGCTAGTTCTTCCAAAATAAAGTCGTCGGCTGGCATGGGTTAAAAAGAGCTTCTTTTTGGCTCGGGTCATTCCCACATAACAAAGCCGTCGCTCTTCCTCTAGTTGCTCTAACTCTTCTAGGCTGCGAGAATGAGGCAATAATCCCTCTTCAAGCCCAACAATAAAAACCACCTCAAACTCCAAGCCTTTACTGGAATGAAGCGTCATTAATTTTACTGCCTCATGAGCTAATCGGCTCTTCTCTTTCTCTTGAGCAGAATACTCCTGCTGCACCAGAGCAACATTCTCCAAAAAAGCTCCTAAATCAGGGAATTGCTCAGCCACAGAAGCCAACTCTTTAATGTTCTCGAGACGACGATAATCATCTTCGTTATCAGGATCAAACTTTTCCAAATAACCACTGGCTAAAACGATCTTTTCTAATAATCTCTTAGTCGTCCAATCCTGATTTTCATGTTCAGCCAAAAATTGTTCGACTTTAAGACGCCGTCGTTTACCTAAATTCTTTTCAATTCTCTGCCAGGCAATCTGGTCTTTAGAATTATGAAAAACCCGCAACAAAGCCAAAACATCCTTAATCTCCGCCCGTTCATAGAACTTAACTCCGCCAATCAAAATATAGGGCAAACTGTGACGAATGAAGCTTTCCTCAAAGGTCCTTGACTGGGCATTGGTGCGATACAAAACGGCCACTTGAGTCGGATCAATTCCTTGAAAATCAACCAGCTGCTTAATTTTTTCGGCCACAAATTCGGCCTCGTCAATTTCAGAACTGGCTCGATAAACCATAATCTTCTCTCCGGAACCGTTTTGGGTAAAAAGCTTCAGGACCGGATGTTTCTCATTCTTAGCAATAACCGCATAAGCCGCATCAAGAATTGTTTGCGTCGAGCGGTAATTCTGTTCCAAATTAATTATTTTTATATCAGAAAAGTCTCGAGTTAAACTCATCAAATTGCGGTAGTCAGCCCCTCGCCAACCATAAATCGCCTGAGCCGCATCACCCACTACCGTCAATTGGCCATATTTTTTAGCCAATAATTTAGTCAAAACATACTGAGAGCGATTAGTGTCCTGATACTCATCGACCAAAATGAACCGATAACGCTCCTGATATTTTTCCAAAATAACTGGTTCTCTCTTAAAAAGATCAACTGTGGCCATCAACAAATCATTAAAATCAAGCGCATTAGACTGGGCTAGTTGTTTCTGATATTGTTGGTAAATAAGAGCTACTGTTTGATACCAACCACCTTTAACTGATTCCGAAAATAATGTTGGTGTTACCAAATCATTCTTAGCCGACTCAATCACTGCTTTTACCGAGGCCGGCTTAAATCTCTTCTCGCTCAGATCCAATTTTTTGATCAAATCCTTAATGAGGGCCAATTGATCCTTTTCATCGTAAATGACAAAAGAATTAGGGATACCAATTTTTTCTCCGTCGCGTCGCAAAATGTAAGCACAAAAGGAATGAAAGGTGCCGGCGAAAAGACCGGCAACCAATGACCGGTGATTCGCCTGCTGGCCGGACAACGGTGCCAATAATCTAAACAGACGCTCCTTCATTTCATTGGCGGCTTTATTGGTAAAAGTCAAAAGAAGAAGTTGGCTTGGTTTGGCCCGGCCAGTAGCCACCAGCCAAGCAGCCCGATGAGTCAAAACCCTAGTTTTACCACTGCCAGCTCCCGCCAAAACTAATAGTGGTCCCCCCTCATAAGTGACGGCCTGATGCTGTTGTTGATTTAATCCTGCCAAAAGCCAATCAAAACCCATCATCCCCCCGTGTATTAATTTATTAATAAATTAATACATAAAATAAATGATTATTGTGGAGTTAATTGATTTAGATAATAAATTTTTGTTTCTTTAGCAGAAAAAATTAGTTCTCCCCATTGAGAAAAACGAGCCTCATCAAGACGAGGATATTTCTCTCTTTCTAATGGCCCGATAACTACATATTTAACCTGATATTTCTCTAAAATTCGGCGGGCGTAATTCTCGTCCGCTCCTTGATAAACCGCCTCCACTTCAGCAGCCCGACTTCCCGGCTGATCATAGCCTCCTCGCCAAAGCCACTCATGAACCAACCAGCCCTCCACCGTAGGTAAACCTGTTAGGGCAGAAACATGGTTGTAGTGGGTATAACTGTCTCCTACTGCTTCCAAAATAACTGGTTGACCTTTAACATTGTTTTTTAACCACAAAACCGCTCGATAGTTATCGGGGTAAAGTCGCTTTAAGAAATTCAGACCATAAAGACCGCGATAGTTTTTGAGACTACCATAATAACCATTAACGGCAAAATAAGGATAAATCATCTGGGCAGAAAAACCAGCCAGAAAGAGTATGGAGTATAGAGGATGGAGTATAGAGGGTTTTAAGATTTCTTTTGCCCGCCAGAAGATATAGCCAGCGGAAAGGGAGTAGAGAATAAAAGATTGATAAACCAATTTAAACATGGTGTTGGCTCGATGATATTCGGGAACATAGATGTCCTTAATATAGATGATCTCGGGGATAATGATTAAAATCGTTGCCCAAACTGTAGCAGAAAGAACAAATAAATCACTGGTAGTCAGTAACCCGCCTTCGCTAAGGCTTCGGCGGGCAGGCCAGTGGTCAGTGGCCAGTGATTTAATCACTAAAATCCAAAAACTAACACTGACAAACCAGAAAAAGCCCCAAAGAATTAGTAATTGCCACCACAAGGAATGGGCTCGAACAAAGGCAATTCCCTGAGCCATCGGTTCGAAAGAAATGGCAAAAGGCAAGGCAAAAACAATCGCTAAAATTAAAACAACCAATCCTCTAACAATCCAATCAACCAAAGCCCTTCTTTTGTCTTTTCCTTTCTTCAAAGTTAAAAACAGGGTAAACAAAGCAAACAAAATCCCATAAATAGGAAAGTCCCAAGAGTTAGTCATGTACATTACCGCTAACAGCCAGGCTGTTGGCGGAATTTTCAATTTCCAATTTTCAATTTTCAATTTTTTATTCAGTTTTCTCTCCGTTAAATCTAAACCTAAAACTAACAGGATTGCCAGGAAAAGTAAAACTGTTGGAATGTCGTTCATATGACCATGGAGATCGGCAACGACAAAGGAATAGGAAGGGAATTCGTGAATGGTCTTATCGTTGGGATTATTAGGTCGATAACCAATAAACCGAGTGGCATCAGGATACCAATATTTATCTTTACCATCTTTCAAGACATAGACAATCGTGTGCAAATTGCCTCCAAGAGTAAGTAAGAAAGTAGAAATCAAGCCAGCTAGGATAATTGGTTTTAGGTTCCAGGTTTTAGGTTTTAGTGATTTAAGCACCAAAAAAACCAAATTCGAAGCTAAAGAAAAAACGCCGGTAAAAGTTAAGGCAAAAATGGTGGCAATCATCAAATTATAGGTAATGGCTGAATCGAGACCGGAAAGTTTGGTCAAAACTGCTGCCTGGAGATGACCAAAATAATAATAATTAATCGATTCACCAGCAAACCACATATCTTTTGGCGGAAACCAGGAAGAGCGAAGAATCGAATTAACAAAACCAAAATCCATAAACTTCTCTAAACCTTCAATATCGGGCTGAAAGCCTCGAACTAAGGCCCAGGCCAATAAAGTCATAAAAAACAATAATTCTTCCAAAATAAATCGTCGCCAAGAACTCTTGACCCCTTCCTTAAAATTTTTAAGACGATTTTCTTGCTTCAACCACCAAACATTAACTCCCAAAATTAGTAGAATTGCCAAAAAGATCGTCTCCTGGAAAAAAGGTAAGAAGCGAAAGCGGCCGCTAAGAAAAACTAAATAAGAAATTGCCACTATCCCTAAAACCTTGCTAAAAATCCAACCCCTATCCCAAAATTTACTAAAGATTTTAAAGTTTAGGGGCAGAAAAATTAGCCCCAAGCCAAAAAGCATTAACCACCAATAAACAACAATAAAAAAATCCTGCAACATAAAAAACCAAAAACTATTAACTTTTAACCAAATTATTAACTATTAATTTTTCACTTTTAACTAAAATGAGGCCCAATATCAGTCCACCAATAATATCAATCGGATAATGAAGGCTAAAAAGAATCCTTCCCAAATTGACCAAAATTATCCCTGGTAAAAGAAACCAAAATAATTTTCTATTCTCTTGCCACAAAAAATAAAGAACAATGGCCGAACGAATAGCATGCCCAGAGGGAAAACTACCCTGAGAATAGCCACCAAACCACGCCGGCGGCTGAACACCATTCTGATAAAATGGCCTATCCCAAGGAGAAAAATGCTTAATTACCATCTCCAGAACCTCAGAAATTATCAACAGAATCCAGAATCGCCCTAACCACCAGATCTTGTTCTTGACCACCCAATAAAAACTCAATCCAAAAATCACCAGCCACAAAAACCAGTGAGAAAAGAAAAATAAAATTGGATTAAAACCAAAATTTTTCGGCTGCCAAAAAAGAAAACTAACCATCTTTACTAATCTTAGCGTTTAAAAGTTTAAAAGCAAAACCACCTAATATTACCCCAAACCAAAGAGTTGAAAGACGAATCAACAAAGTGGCAGCCACCGCCTCAGCCGAAGAAAGGGCTAAAAACAAGTGGAGCAAGCCAGCTACCGTTGGTTCGGCCACACCGATTCCCCCAGGCAAAGGAACACTAAAGCCAACAGCAGCAGAAAAAGAGAAGACAAATAGGCAAATTAGGAAAAATTCAAGACTCCAAGAAGACTCAATAAAATTAGCTACAATTAATGAGCTTCCCAACATTTGAGCCCCCCAACCTAAAATACCCAAAAAGGTACCCAAAAACAATGGCTTCGCTTTAGCTAAATAACGGGAATGAGAATAAAGGTTAAGTAGTCTTCTCTTAATCGGAAAATAGAAATCTTTCAGCCAACTAAAACTTTCTGGCAACTCAATCAGCCAAAGAATTGCTCTTTCAAACTGAATTAAAAAAATAAGAAAAACAATGATTAATAACGAACCAAAAAATATCTTCGTACCAAAACGAAAGCGCAATAATCCCGCCACCATTAAAATCAACATCGCCAAACCATCAGTCAACCTTTCAAAAACTACCACCGGCACTGTCTTGCTCGCTCTGACTTTAGTCAATTGTTTAACTAAAATTGGTTTTAACACTTCACCCGTTCGCAAGGGAGTCACTACTGTTGCCAACCCAGAAGTAAAAACCAAAAACGAGTCTTTTCTAGAAAAATGAATCAGCTCTTGTTGGTGGGAGAAAATCACCCTCAAAAAATAATCCCAACGAAGAAAGCGAAAAAAATAACTCACCACTGAACCAATTAGAGCCATAAAGAAAATTCTTTTAGGAAAAACAAGAATCGCTGCCAAAGCCTCATCTAAATCAGTCCAGAAAGAAAAAAAAGCTAGTGTTAAAATTAAAAGAAAAATAGCCGTAATTATTCTTAATTTCATGAGTCTGTTTTAAAGTATAACATGGCCAAAATTTTAATCTCCCTCACCTATTATCTTCCTAATATCAGCGGCATTACTATCTATGCTCAAATTTTATCCAGAGAATTGGCTAGAAATCACCAACTAACTATTTTGACCTCTAAGTTCAAAAGTAGTCTTCCTAAAAGGGAAACTATTAATAAAATCAAAATACTCCGAATTTGGGCTCCAATCAAAATCAACAAAGGCATTATCATGCCCACTTTTCCCCTTATTTCTCTAATTGAGGTTCTAAAATCTGACCTTGTCATCTGCCACCTCCCCCAATTGGAAGCAATCTGGTTAGTTCTTTGGGCCAAATTATTAAGAAAGCCAATCATTTTAGTCCATCATTGTGAATTCGGCGATGCCCCGGGAATGATCAATCAAATTATTAAGCTAATCACCTATTTGCCTCACCACCTCTCCTATCGTTGGGCTACTAAGATAATCGCTTACACTCAGGATTATGCCCAACACTCGATTTTTCTCTCTAAATTCCTCGACAAAACTGAATTTATCCTTCCTCCAGTAACAATAGGCAGAAAGAATCAAAGAAAAATTAAAGAGGTAGCCAAAAAAATAGGCAAAACCAAAACCACTAAAATTATTGGCTTTGTCGGCCGAATTGGTTGGGAGAAAGGAATCGATGTTCTCCTAAAAACAATTCCCTTGCTAAAAAAAGAGTTTGATAAATTCAAGGTTGTCTTAGTTGGCCCCTATCAAGAGGTAATTGGCGACAAGACCTATCAAAAATTAAAACCCCTATTAAAAAGATATCAAGACTGGGTTATCCTTACCGGAGCCGTCCCCCACCAGGAATTAATCAATTACTATCTTAACTTTGATTGCCTAGTCTTGCCTAGTACTAATAGCCTAGAAACTTTTGGCATTGTTCAGGCTGAAGCAATGATCTCTGGTTGTCCAGTAGTTGCCAGCAATCTTCCTGGGGTAAGGGTACCAATTAAACTAACTAAAATGGGAAAAATCGCCCCAGTAGGAAAACCCCGTGCTTTGACTAAAGCTATTATTCAAGTGGTAAAAAACAAGAATAAATTAAGTAAAAGAGGGATCATCGCACAAAAGATTTTCTCAAGAACAAAATTCTTATTCAAGTGGAAAAAAGTTGTTCAAGAAGTTCTTTCTGGCTAAATTTTTGGATATTTTTAAAAATCATTACTTTTGGATGATCATAAACAGTAAATGCCTCCTCCGCCCAATCATCAACAATTTGCCATTTAAAATTTAAAATTTGCAATTTTGGATAACTGGTAAATTCGGCCACCTTTTCAAAACCTAGCCGATCACTAAAGAGTAATTGGTAATACCGAGCAGCTATTGGATAACGCTCGGAAACTTCGGGAATTGAGCCCCAAAGGCGATTGGAGGAAAGAATTAAATAATCAATCTTTTCTAGTTGTTGGCTAATTTTTAACCATTTTTCTTTGGTATCAGGATCATAAAGACTAAGCATCTCCGTTTGATAGCGGATTGATTGATAACCAGATAAAGGAAGAGGCAAACAATCATCCCAATGCTCACAAGATAAAATTTTTCCTGGAGAAACATTTTTAAAGATCCACTCCGAGGCTTGAACCCGAGTGTGAGGATGAGAATAAATATTGATAAACATCAGCGGATAAATCACTAAAAGCAAAGCGACCGCCAATTTTTGCCAACCATTTTTCAGCCGCGAAGATAAAAATGAACCAGCCAGTAAGGCCAGATGAGGGTAAATTGGCAAAAAATAACGCATTGTTTTGACAAATTGAACTCCTTGAAAAATGAACAAAAACGCAACCCAAATAAGACTTAGAACCAGATAATTCGGTTTTCTCTCTCTGACTAGCTCTCTGACAAAAGAAACCAACGAAAAAAGAACAACTACTCCCAAAATAGGTCCCAAACCCCAAAAAAATAAATTAATGGCCGGAAAAATTATTGGCTTGGTTTTAATCCACTGAACTGCCGGGGGAAACCAGGTCTCGGGATTATCAAAAGATTTTAGTGTTTTTAAATTACTAATAAATTGAGGATTAAAACCAATAAAGCCTTTAAAGTTGTAAGGACTAAAAAGGCGAAAAGAAAAAAAGCTGACCAATAGGAGAGAAATACTCTCCAAGAAGAACCTTTTAAATTCTCTTTTATTATTGCTCCCAATAATTACTATTACTAGAGGAAAAAACAACAAGGCTGAAATCTTGCTTGCTAAAGCTAGGCCTAAAGAAATAGCTGCCAAGACAACCTTTTTCTTCAGGGCTAGATAAAAGCCTAAAACCAAGAAAAAATTTAAAAAAGTATCAACGGCAAAAAAGTGGGAGAGTTGAATTGGCAAAACCATCAAGGAATAAATTAAACTTGGCCAGATCTGGCCAGAAATCTGGTAGAGCAAAATCACTACTCCGGAATCGAAAATGGCCGAAACCGCCCGACCAACCAAATTGAAATCGGAATAATGACCTAGTCCCAATCGTTCGGCAATTGCTTTGGTTAAAAATAAGGGAAAAGAGCCATAGACAAAAAAATCATAGCCATTGTTATAAGGATTGAGGGGAGAAGTTTTTGTGTCAAGATACTCACCAATGTTTTTGGGCCAACGAATGCCAGTACCAACCATAGTTAAAAATCTTTCATCCGGATGAAGATGAAATCCTTGATCCCAGTTTAGACCGTAAATTCGCAACCCAAAAGCCAATAGAAAAATCAAAAAGAGGCCAATTTGTTTTTTCATCAATTAGATTTTAGAATATTGCTATGACTAATCAAGAGGCATTGGCTCAAATTGCCCAGCAAATCAGAAATTGTCAAAAGTGCCCTCTTTA
>JALUUX010000032.1 GCA_027021145.1 Candidatus Shapirobacteria bacterium | reverse complement strand
ATAATCATGAGCCGGCTCTACTGCGCTATTTATTCTGGACCCAAAAAGCGCCATCTTGGTTAATGGCTAATTTTCATGGTGACCAACCCCAACAAGATATTTTGCCCAGTTTCGATGGCTTTCAGCTGGGAAAAGCGATCTTTGGCTCGATTAACACCGAGGAAAAACAGCGATGGTTAGAAAAGAACCTGACTTCCGGTGATCTTTATTTGGCTTTTCAGGGAGATGAAGTTCCTGGTGATTGGAATTGGGAAAAAGAGCCGCCAGCAGGTTTTAAGGTTTTAAAAACAGTAAAAGACCCTTGGGGAAAGCCGATGATGTATTGGGTCACAAGACAGGGGGCAGAAGATCAGGGTATCAGGGGGAGAGATTAGAGTATCAGGGCATCAGGTAAATATTTTTTCCTGATATTCTGAATCTCTGATATCCTTTCCCCGATATCCTTTTTAGATACGAACAACAAGATGGAAAGAAAAATCTGGCTGTTGTTAATTGTTGTTTTTATTTGCGCTGCTTTTCTGCGCTTGTGGCGGTTGACAGAAATTCCGCCAGGCTTCACTCCTGATGAGGCAGCTCAGGGATATACTGCCTACTCGATTTTAAAAACAGGTAGGGATGAATGGGGAGTAAAATTCCCTCTCAACCCTCGTTCCTTTGGCGACTTTAAGCCACCCCTACAAACTTATTTAATCATCCCCTCAATTGCCATTTTTGGCCTTAACGAATTTGCGGTGCGGTTTCCTAATGCCTTATTGGGATCATTGGCGATATTAGGGATATTTTTGTTAGCTAAAGAACTATTCGCCTCCTGGATGATTGGGTTATTTTCGGCCGCTCTTTTGGCTTTTTCTCCTTGGCATTTACCCCTATCTCGCGGCGCTTTTGAGGCTAACTTAACTGTTTTTTTCACCTCTTTTGGAATCTATTTTCTTCTTAAGATGTTCAAAGAAAAACACTGGTATTGGCAAGTCTTAGCGGCTCTGTTTTTAGGACTAAATCTCTTTTCTTATCATAGCGCCAAGTTAATTACCCCAGTGGTAGTGTTGTTGTATTTTGGGGCAAGAATAATGAATAGTGAATTGAGGAATCGAAAACCAAAGACTTACTATTCACTATTCACTATTCAGTATTCAGTATTCAGTATGCTGTTCCTAACCCTCTTTCTTGTTGCCTATTCTTCATTTCTCAGTGGTGGGCAGACTCGCGGTTTAGATATTGCTGTTTTTCACCCGACTGACAATTGGCAGACAGTTAAAACCGAGCGCTGGTGGACAGTAAAATCCGGCTTGCCTGATTTTGTTGCTCGAATATTTCACAACAAGCTAAGTTACTCTTTGTCTCAATTTAGTAAAAATTATTTGTCCTATCTTTCACCCCAGTTTCTTTTCTTTGAGGGTCCGGGTGAGGGAACCTATGGCATGATTCCTGGCCGCGGAGTTTTATGGTGGTGGGAATTACCTATCCTTTTGTTTGGAATTTATCAACTGGTTAAAAAACCAAGCAAGAAAGTCTTATTAATAGTTTTTATTATTCTTTTGGCGCCGATTCCAGCGGCTTTGACCAAAGGTATCCGGGCGGCCAATCGGGCGGCAGTGATGATGCCGTGGGTCCAGATGCTGACTGCAGTCAGCATCTGGCAGTTAATAAACAAGTTTATTTCTGGCGAAATAGTTAAGAGTGAAAAATTAAAAGTTAAACCAATCTTTGCCATTCCTGTATTGGGAATACCCATTTTCTTATTTGCTTCTTTTCTCGAGGATTATTTTGTCCTGTCGCCGCAAAAAATTTCCCGGGCGATGCTTTACGGTCGCTGTCAAGCAATTCGCTATGCTAGCCAGTACCAGGATAAAGTTGAACAAATTGTTGTTTCTCGAAAACTCTCTGAGCCTCAGGCCTATGTGATGTTTTGTCTCAAATATCCGCCAGAATTGGCCCAAGAAGAAGCGTCTGATTGGCTTGAATATCAAGAGAAAGGCCTAGGTTTTGTTGATCAGCTAGGCGAGTATCGATTGGGCCAATATTGGTTTAAGGAAATTAACTGGCCCTCTGATTCGAAATTGACTAATGCCATTCTAATTGGGCGGCCGGAAGAATTTCCGGGCAATATCAAGCCAGATAAAATTATTTACTATCCAGATGGAGAAAAGGGGATATTGATTATTAAGACTGAAAAGAATGGAAAAGAATAGAAATATATTCGCTTCGCTCACGAAAAGAATAGGGAATCAACGACTCTTTTCTATTCTTTTCTATTCATTACTACTCTTTTCTCTTTTTATTCGCCTTTATCGCTTGGCTGACAACCCACCAGCACTCAATTGGGATGAGGTTTCTCATGGTTTTAATGCCTATTCAATTTTGAAAACGGGTAGAGATGAGTGGGGAGCGAAGCTCCCTTTAATTTTCCGGGCTTATGGTGATTTCAAACTACCTTTGTATATTTATCTAACTGCTGTTTCGGTTAGGTTTTTCGGCCTTAACCCACTAGCGGTTCGGTTGATTTCAATTCTTTCCGGCATTGGTATCACCATCATTGCTTATCTTTTAGGAAAAAGGTTAACTAAAAGTAAGGCAGTTGGTCTAGTGGCTACTCTTTTAACTGCTGTTTCCCCTTGGAGTCTATTTGTTTCCCGAATCGCTGTTGAAGCCAACTTGGCTGCTTTTCTCTTTGCTCTTGGCTTTCGGTTCCTTTTGACGGATAGACTCTTTTTTTCTCTAGTTTTTTGGGGCCTAAGTCTTCATAGTTATAACTCAGCCAGGGTATTGGTACCAATAATGATCTTAATTATTCTTGGGCGATTGATTAAATCGAGACAATTTGGTCGGTTAGCAATGACACTGGTGATTTTCTCTCTCTTTGTTCTACCAATAGCAAGACAGATTCTTGATCGTTCTGGAGGGGCGAGATTTTTTTGGGTTTCTCCTCTTGATCAGGGA
>JALUUX010000031.1 GCA_027021145.1 Candidatus Shapirobacteria bacterium | reverse complement strand
CCGAAAACCCCGAAAGATAAATCTCGTTTTCGTACAAATGTAAGTCATGTTTTTACCTCCAATCCATCTTCTGATAATGGGGCTAATTCTTTTCTGAAAGAGTCCAAAATGTTTCTGAACTTATGCAAATTGAGAAATTCGCTGGGCTGAAATTAGGGGTGGATTTAAGTAAGGTGAGTTTCTAGAGAATCAATCAGATAATCGTAAAAGGAGGCTAGTTTTTTTCTTTCGGGGAGACTCACGAATGGTTTTAGATCAAGAATAAAATTGTCTTTACCAATTTGTTTGGCTGCTTTTTTGATTTCACCGGGTTTAAATTTATTAATTTGGTAGTATTTTAACTTTTGTAAGATTAAGTCTTGATCGACTTCAGCTTTTTGGCTTAGGAGGAACCAAATGTCGTAGAGGTCGCGGCCGGCCTTTCTGGTTAAAAGGGCACGAACTTTTTCCGCCAATAACTCTTTTTTTGTAGGATGATAAATATAAGAATAAAAAAGGACAGGAAAATCTGTTTTGATAATTGACTTGGTTTTATAAATAATTTTCTCTCTGAAAGAGAAGTCAAGACTGATAAATATTGGATAACTGACAATTTTTGATTGCCAAGTGAGGAGAAACTTTTTACCGGTGAGAGTTTTTCTTTCTTTAAACTTAACTGGCACTTCGTTGCTAATAGCGGAAAAAAGAGTTTTGATGAATTTTTGGAATTCGGTTTTTGATAGTTCAACCGTAAAATCAAGGTCTTCTGAAAACCGGGGTGAGCCGTAAATGAGATGAATTGCTGTTCCTCCTTTAAAAAAGATTTTTTGACTTTGGGTGAAATTGTAGAGGCGGCTGAGAAAATAAAGCTGGGCATATTCTCTTAAGATAGTTGAGTCGTTAGTTTTGTGCTTCTTACTCAGAAGAGACAGTTGGTCTTTAGTGATCATAGTCCCAGCTTTGTCTTTAAAAGATTAATCGCTTTGGAAAATTGTTTGGTTTGGGGATATTTTTGAAGAAAGGCCCTTAAGATGTCTTTGTTTATTTCTTGGTAGTTTAACTCATCCCAATTGATCCTTTTTAGGCCCTTGGCATAAAGATAAAGTTGATCCACAAAGGCTTTCTCTTTGGAGGCGATGAGAAAACTCTCCACCTTTTTGAATCCCCAAAAAAGAGACTTATCAAGATGAGAGTAAGAAAAAATTTTGCCCTCGAAGTTTTTAACGACAGTTTTTCTGGATGTTGCCGATGCAATTTCATAGGGGAACTGAGAGAGAATGCCCCAGAAATTTAGAGCGGTTTCAAAAGAGATGTATGAGGGAGGATAAAGAAAATTAGCCAGCTCAAAATCAGAAACTTTTACATTATTAAGCAAATATTTACCCCGAGAAATTTTGATCAAAACCCTCTTTTTGACTAGTTGGTTAAGATACTTGAAAAAGGTGCTCTCTTTTTTTACAGGGATAAGATCTTTTAGAGTCTTGATGGTGAACAAGCGGAGTTGGCTTTGATAGATTTCTTTAATCGCCGAGCTGAGATTAAATGATTCCATATACTTTACAATATATAAAGTTTTGGGGATTGTGTCAAGGGGTGGGACGAAAAGAATAGAAAAGTATAGAAATTAGCTCGCTGCGCTCGCGAAATTAGCCCCGAAACGTCGGGGCGAAAAGGATAGAAATGTGCCTTTCGGGCGAAAAGAATAGAAAAGGTAGAAAATAGTAGATATGGGTAGACAAACACTCCAATTGTCGTCGGAGTGATGAGGGATAAGGACAGGGTGTACATTGTTGACACAAAATGGGAAAGATGATTTAATAGTAATCAAATGAAAGTAAAAATCGTTGGCGCCAGAGAGGCGCGAAACAATTTTGCTGATTTACTGGCCTGGGTTATGACGGGCAAAGAAGTGGTTATTAGTCGGTTTGGTAAGCCAGTGGCAGTTTTAAAGGCAGTGGAAGAAGAAAATCTTTTTTCTTTTGTTGCTAGGGTCAGGAAGAAAATTAGGCTTCTTCCTCAGAAAAAAGTCGATTTCCTGGTGGAAAAAATTATTGCTAGTGCTTCTTAGGATGCGAGTTGTTTTTGACACCAACATTTATGTTTCCTTTTTAATTTCTTCTTCGGGAACGATAACTGAGCTCCTTAACTTTTGGCAGCAGGGAAAATTTGAAGTATTTATCAGTTCAGAAATTCTGGCAGAGTTGGGCCAGGTGCTGTTGGGCCCGAAGCTCAAATCTTATTTGTGTCTAACTCGTCAAGAGATTAAACAATATCTTAAACTGGTAGCCCAAACAAGTTTAGTAGCAAAGGTAGACTGTAGAGTTAATTTAATTAAGGAGGATCCGGCTGATAATAAATTTTTAGAATTAGCTAAGACGATTGGGGCAGACTTTATTGTTACTGGTGATCGGCACTTATTGAGATTAGAACAATTTGGGGAGACAAAGATTATTTCAGCAAAAGAGCTGGTGGAGAAGATAGATAAGAGTAGATAAGAGCTCGCCTTCGGCTCGCGAAATCGAGAAATTTGCTTCGCTGAAATTAGCCCCGACCCGTCGGGGCGAAATGGAAGATAGCGCTCATTTATCCACTAAATGTTTTTTAATGTACTCCTTAAGAATGGAGATAATCATCTTTTTCATTTTTGGGCTACTAGTAGCGACAATAATAGCTAAACTATATAACTCTTTTGGTCCAACCCGAAGCCACCTGTTGTTTTTATCAAGAAATACAAATAGGGTAGTAACAGCAATCCTTTTATTTCCATTTTGGAAAGGATGATCTTTTATCTGTGGCTACATGTTCAACTTCTTCGAGAGAGATAGGTTTAATCATGAGGTGCCAAGTAATCTTAATGTTTCTCCATGCTCTTTTACTACTCGCTTGACCACTCTTTCGATCTCTCTTTTTCTCTTTGTACTCAATTTTTTGACTCAAACAACTACATTCTTCTTTATATTCTTTTTCTTCATTCTAAGTAAATAGTAGCATATATATAAAAGAAAGACAATTTT
>JALUUX010000030.1 GCA_027021145.1 Candidatus Shapirobacteria bacterium | reverse complement strand
CCTTGCCATTAATGGTTTTGGCCGAATCGGGCGGGTGACAACTCGATCGTGGTGGGAGAATTATCGCGATAAAATTGACTTAGTAGCAATTAATACTTCGGGATCGATGCCGGCCGAAGGTTGGGCTCATCTACTAAAGTATGACTCAGTTTACGGGCGTTTTCCTGCCAAGATAGAAGTAAGTGAACCAAGGGGGAGCAAAGAAATTGGGCGAATCGAGATTAATGAAATCGAGATTCCGGTTTTGGCTGAGCGAAATCCTCGAAGGATTCCTTGGAAAAAGTACCAAGTTGATCTTGTTCTGGAATGCACTGGTGTTTTCCGGGATCGTTCCGCAGAAGATCATTTTAAAGGTGGAGTAAGGAAGGTGGTTATTTCAGCCCCACCAAAAGATAAGACCATTCCCGTATTTATCATTGGGGTTAATGATCATCGCTATAAAGGGGAAAATTTGGTTAGTAATGGTTCTTGTACCACTAACTGTGTTGCCCCAATTGTTAAGCTAATTGATCAAAATTTAGGCTTCGAAGAATGTGTCATGACGACGATCCATGCTTATACTTCCAGCCAAAATCTCGTCGATGGTTCCCATAAAGACTGGCGTCGGGCTCGGGCGGCGGCAATTAATATTATTCCCACTGGAACTGGAGCTGCCAAAGCAGTTGAGGCTGCCTATCCAGAAGTTAGGGGTCGGTTTGCTGCCAGTGCGATTCGGGTGCCCGTAGCTTGTGGTTCTTATGCTGAATTTGTTTTTAAGCTCAAGAAGAAAACAACGATTGACCAGGTTAATTCGATTTTTGAGGAGGCAGCGGCAAGAGATCTAGTAGGGATTCTCAAGGTTGCCTACGAACCGTTAGTTTCTTCTGATATTATCGGCAACTCTGCTTCTTGTATTGTTGATTTGTCGATGACCGAAGTCCTTTCCGAAGACATGCTCAAAGTTTCTGCCTGGTACGACAACGAATACGGCTACTCCTGCCGATTGCTGGAGCTGGCAAGCTTGATTGACCAGAACTAGATCTCTTGGTTGTAGAAAATGAAGCGAAGAATTTTAAAGATAGCTGCTTTTGGCGCCATCTTATTAATTCTGATTGCCGCAACCACAGCTATCACTGGAAAAAGATTTGTCTGTTACAAATGGGTGCCTTTTAATAAGGAAACTTTGCCCAAAAACTCCCCTCAATCAAAGCATTTCGTTGGCAAGAAAGGTTTGTTCTTTGGGGATAAATTAATAACCGTAGTGGATAAAGAAGAAGATATTTTACCTCTTAACGACGATCAAGTATTAGCAATTGATTTTAATAATCTTTTGTTTTCTTTTAGGAGAATAACTTCAAATAACATGGATACTTTTTCAAAACAATTGCTACTGAGGCTTGATGATAGTTATTCTCTTAAGAGTAATGTTTTTCAAGTTGGCAATGATTTCTATTTTCTTTCTTATGGATTAAGACAATCTCTTTATCGCCTTAGTGAAAATGGCTTAACTGAGATTCCTTTGATTCAGAGCTTTACTAAAAGTTGCTGTCAAGGGCCGAATGACGGCAATGATTTAAAGCTTTTGTTTTCAGATAAAAAGAGGGCGGTCTTAATTGTTGCCGCTAGTACTCTATCAACAAATAAAGGCGCTTTTTGGTTATTTCAAATTAAGAGAGACAGGTTGGTAGAACCCATTTTTAAGTTGGAGTTTCAACCAAAAGCTAATCCTTGTCTTAATTACTACCTATATCGACATCCTGAGGAAGGAATTGTCCAAGTTTACCCGGAAGATAGAATTTTATTATTTAATTTTTATCAAGGAAAGTTGGTGCAACAGGTAGGTTTATTTGATCTTGATAGGGGAGAAAAGAGAATAATTTCTTTGAAAGGATACAGTTTTCCGATTATCGGGGCAGCTTTATGCCCTCAATGTGCCGATGAGGGATTATTGATTTTGTTCTCGTTGAATAAAATTTATTTTGTTAAATTAAGTGATGGCGAGGTATTGGCTGATATTGATTTTAAATTTGTAAGAGAATTAGGGACGTCTTATTCAGGAGAAGCTTATTCTTCGTCGGCAGAGAGCTTTCTTAGGGTGGAGAATAGTTGTTTTAAATCTTTTCCACTAAAGAATAATAAGATCGGCTTCGCTGTTCACGAGCAGCTCAGTTTTGAGCTGGATCCCCAACAAATGGCGGTGGAGCAGAGGGAAGCTTTTAAGCCTGGCGAATTATCACTGCCAGTAATCTATCAAGAGAAGAGAATTCTTCCCGACCGCTTTGCTGTTTTGCCTCTTTACCGCTAACAACTGGTTAGGTCTAATGTTATAGTTTAAATTGTGGGGCGGCGGGTGAATTGGCCGGCAAAAGGGTCATTTTTAACCGATTTCTTGGTTACAGTTTTGACCTTTTCCACTTTGCTTAAAGGCGAACCTTGCCAGAACCAGCTGAGCATTTGATTGACTTTTTTCTCAGGACCAACAATCACCGCCTCAACTCGACTATCAAGTCGATTGCGGACCCAGCCAGAGACACCCAACCTTTTCGCCTGTTTCTCGGTATAAAAACGATAGAACACTCCTTGGACCCGACCAGAAATAAAAACATGGGCTTTGATTAGTTTCTCTTGTATTTGAGTGGTCATCGGTTTATTTTACCCGGTTTAAGATTTTGAGGGAGAACCTGTTTAATGATAGTTGATTTTTGCAGTTTGGGGATAGGTTGAGGTTGACAGAAAATTGATGCGTCGCACAATATCATCAAAGCCCGTAAAGGCAAGCTTTAAGCTATCGATTGTCTTGAGAACAATTTTTTCTGAGTCAAAATAATCAATTTGGTAATCTTTGAGGGTTTAAATTAAACTTGATTTCTTTTGCTTTTTTGTCGTTCATGAAAAGGCCGACACTTCGGTCATGAGCGAACAAAAAACAAACTTTTCCGCCAGGAATACCACGGCCTTTCAGACAGTGGTAGTTTATTGCTACTGAAGAAAAAGAGATAGCTGGTTTGTGCTAGATAGAAATTGAGTCGGGATTGGTAGAGGACCTTTTTGCCTTTTCAGTTTCAAGAAATTATTTGTTCCCAATACTATTAGAGCTATAGTTGGAATCAAAATTAAGAGCAACCAGGCTCGTTTTCCCGTTACCTGATGGTAACATTTGCTGGTTTAGTTGAGAAGTTAGTTAGATCAGAGTCTAATTGGTGATAAATTAGCGTTGGTTCAAAGATAAACTTTCCTTTATTAATTGGTCGAGCCAGGAAACGAATGGGGTATTTGCTGGAGGCAAAAAAGATCAGGGTATTACCTTCTTGGAGTAAGGGCCAGTTGTAAGAAAAGAGAGGTTTAGTTCCTGGTTGATAGTGGTGAGGAACATCGACAAATCTTAGCCCAGAAGGAAGATGGATTTTAATTTGATAGAAGCCGGAGGGGGCTTGAGAATCTATTTTTGCTTCGGCTTTAATCTCGATGATATCTCCTAAGTTGACCTCACTTCCGGGGCTAAGATTTAGGTTTACCGCCAAGCGAGAGTCTGTTTTTAAGTTTTGCCAATCAATTGGTTGACATCTTTGGAGCACCAAGCCCAAGCTGCCGGATTGGGGCTTGATTTTAAAGTGACTAATTTCCTCAGGAGAAACAAGGATCGTTTTCGCTCTTCCGTCTGCCAATTCTTCTTGATAAAGTTTTTCCGCCAATTGATATTCAAAGCGAGCTGTGGTTGGGGGACTATTGTTTAGCTTGGACTGGATGATTAAAACTCTTTCAAGAGGGAAAATATTTTCTAGACTGCGATTGTTGTCCAAGTAGCGAAGCATTTTTTCCAAAAGGTCACTATTGACTCTGGCAGCCAGGACAGCTGCTAAGCTGGTGTTTTTTATCCAAGCGTTTTTGTCCGAATCGATTTCTAGATAAATAAAAGCCTGAGTTTCTCGTCCGTACTGGTTGAGAAGCGAAGTCCAAATTCGTTTGGCAACGGTTTGACTGCCCAAAGCACTGGCGGCTAAAGCTAAATAAATTTTTCCTTTAGGGGTGTTTTTCTCCTTTTCTAGTTGATTGATGATAGTGAGCACTGGCTCTTTGAGTTCGGCCAGGCCCCATAAAGCAGCGCTGGCAGTTTCGATTGAGTCGGTTTTGTTAAATTGTTTCCAGAAAAAGCGCTTGAGTTTTTCTCTGTTTGTCTCGGCTAAGTTTAAGGCCGCGATTTTAGCGGAAAGAATCAGGTCGCTAGAACTGTAGGGTAGTAACTGATAACCGCCTTCACTTCTTTGATATCTACTGAGATCTTCTCTTTTCTGGTCTAGTTCTTCCTGAAAGAATTTTTTCAGTAGTCCTTTGGCTTTAATTTGGGCGGCTAAACGGTCAACTCGCTCATTACGGCCATAAATTCCTTCTCGACTAATGTTTTTAAGTTGAGGATACCAATAGCCTCGGTTTCTATCGGTAACGGTAAATTTAACTGGCTTTGAACTTAGCCAAGAAGGAGAGAAATCCTCTTTGAGGGGGAAAAATTCGGTTCTTTCTTGGCAAAGCCTAGTTTGGCGTACTTTAATTTTTTTGATCAAGGCATCGGTTTGGCCTCGCAGACGAGCGTGGACTTCAATTTGGTGTTCTCCAGGAATTAACTTTTGTGGAGAAAACTCAATTGGCTGAAAAGCTGTTTGGGTTAGGTTTAGTTGTTCGATTCCTAAAGAGGGAGCCTTAACGGTGTAATGGATTTGATCTTGAGGTTTGATTATTTTTCCAAAAGAGATGGCCCTAAATTTTGGTTGGTCTTGGGCGAGAAATTCCTGATTGCTAATGATCTGAACAAAAATTGGTTTGCTGACAGAAATGATTGTTTGGCTGTCACCGCCAGCGAGATCTTTATTGACGGCAATAGCGGTGATTTGCCAGGAGGTGATGTTATCTGGTAATTGAAAATCAAGTGAGGCTCGTCCCTGATGATCGGTTTCAATTTCTCGGAAAATGACGGTATTTTTAAATTTACCCCTTACTTCCCCACCCCCACCGCCAGCTTCGACGCCGAGTTTTCTGGCAGTGGGATGAGAGCGATAGCTATAGATTTTGCCTGAGTCGAGCTGATGATAAAGGGTGCTAATAAATTCTGGCGTCTGGATGGCTTCTAAATCAGTTAAAGCCTGATCAACAACACTGACTAGAATTCGCGTTCTTTGGGGTTGACCGTTTTTATCTGTGACTGAAAAAGAAATCTTTGCTTTTTCTCGAGGCTGGTACTCTCTCTTTTCTGGCTGGATTTTAACTGACAATTCTTTAGTTTGATGTTTAAAAACAAGATTGGTTTGGTTGCTGCCAAAAAAGGGGGAATAATCAAGGGTTTCTTTAAATGATTTGCCGTTAAACCAGACAGCCTTAACCCTAATGTTGGGAATAAACTTCTCTTGGAAGGCAAATTCCCAGTTGTTTTTTGAGTCAAGGTTGTAGTCAAATATCTTCCCATTTTGACTGAGGAAAGTTAGGTAGTAGTTTGGGACTCCTTCTGGAGCAGGTTCTCCCTGATAAACAAGACTGAGTTTAACCCTTTCTCCCTGGTCAAATTCAGTTTTGTTTGCCGATAAGGTAAATTCTGAATAACTTTGGGGTGCTGGTTGACTGTAAAGATAGAGATGGAGCCTAGCGGTTTTTTGTTGTTCATCTTGAGCAGAAACTTCGATTCGGTATGATTTTTTCTCTTCGGCGGGGAAAGTAATTTCTGCCCGTCCTTGTTGATCAGTAGCAACTTCTTGCTCTAAGATTTTTTCTTCCTTTTTTTGGTAGGAGTAAATTTTTTCGACGATTTTTTCGATTGGGTTATAACGTTCTCCCTTCTCGATTCTTTGATACCAGTAACGATAGACAGAAATTTTGGTTTTTAGATTAGCCGCTGGTTGGGTATCATTACTCCAGGGATTAGCTTGCTTGTCTTCGAGGTTAATTTTTTTGGCGGAAATAGTTATTTTGCCTTGTCCATCTTGGTAATTGCTTTCTCCAGAAAGTTTGATTTGGGGTCCGAAGACAAAAAAGGTGGTTGAACCCTCAATTTCGGCCTCTTCAGGCAGCTTAGGATGAACTCTAATGGTCCAATGTTGGGGCCAATAATCATAGCGAGGAATAAATGTGGTGGAAAGATTAATTTCTCCTTCACCTAATTCATTGGTAGTTATTTCTCCTCTTAATGATTGTTGGTTGCAGTTCCAAACTAACTTTGTTTTGGCGACTGGTGTCTTGTCCCAAAATTGCGCCTTGACTTTAATCGTATTTTTTTCTCCCGCCCAGAGAGCTAATTTTTCTGGCTTGAGTTCAATTTTGTAAGCCGGCTTTTGAAAAGTCTTTATACTAAACCATTTCTGAACTACTAATTGATCATTGACAAAAATTGCTAGGCTATAATTATCAGGAGGTAGATTCTTTAGTTCAAAAGAATCAGTGAAGGTATTTGCTGAGGAAAGGTTAATCTCTTTTTCGGCAATAAAGGCTAAAACTGAGCGATCAATTTTGTCGGACCAGAGAGAGAAGGAGCCCTGAACCAGCTTGGCTTTAACACTCTTGATTTTCTTTCCCTGACGACTTTTGACTAAGCCCCAAAAATTAACCTTATCATCAGGTAAATAAAGCTGGCGATCAAGATAAAGATAGGACCAAAAATTGTCGGCTTTGAGCTTGTTTTTGGAAGCAAAGCCGTATTGTTGCCAATTCCAAGATGAGTAAAAGCCGAAAATAATGGGGCTGAAAACCTGTTTGCTCCCGTATTTGATTTTTAAAATTGCCCCTTCTCGATTACTGATTTTCTCTGGGGTAGTTGTTTTAATAATGCCTTGATTATTAGTTTGGCCCGCTGACTGGTCGTCAATTTCAATCATAGCGCCGCTGGCTGGTGCTTGTTTTTCTAAATCAAGAATCCAGAAAAGACTTTCTTTATCTCCGAGCCAAAGGTACCAAGCAAGTGGGCTAACTTCGATTAGTGTTTGGGAAGGATGGGTTTGGGGATTTTCTAACTCTAACGCCCAGAAGCCGCGGGAAAGCGGCTCGGGTAATTCTAGGTAATATGGCTCATACTCAGAGGCTCTTTTAATTTCCGCTTCAAATTCTCCTTGGGGCTGATTAGAGTTGGAAAAAGAGCAGCGATGATTTTTAATTGTTTCCCGACTCCAAGAGGGAATTTTTACCTTTTCTTTTAAGCAGCGGAGAAACTGCTCTTGAGTTAACTGGTAAATTTTAGCCTTGGCGGGGTTGGCTGGTAGCTGCCAATTATCTAATAAAATCGTTGGCTTTGATTCTGGGTTAGTTTCAAAAACTACTCGGGAAAAATGGAAGCGGTTGACTATTTCTTTGTTGTCGACTCCGGTTTCAAATTGGAAAGAGTAATCTTCAACCAAAGATTGGGAACCATCCTCCAAAGGTAGGCCCTTCCTGATTTTAATACTATAGATTTGAGCAGGCTTTAATTTTTTGGGGATGAAAACTAGAGTATTTTGATGTTTTTCAAAGCGCCCTTCAGTTTTGGGAGTGATCTCAAAATATTTTTCCCATTGATAAAATTTGGGGTTGTTAAAGTAAATTTCAATCGGAGTGTTAAGAGGGACAAGAGTTGCCTGATTGCCAGGTAAGCCGCCGGTGATTTTTAGCGGGGTTTCAACCTGGAAAGCCCAAGACAGATCTTGAGCTTGAGTCGGGCCGATTAGTGAACGAATAATAAATTGATAAATTTTCCCCTTTTCTAGTTTTGTTTGAGGGATAATTTGCCACTCATTTTCAGATTTTTTTCTAAGTTTGACTGGTATCTCAGGGATGATTTTTAAACTTTGGCGAAGATCACTTTCTTTGAGAGATAACTTACTAGTGAGGATAAAAAAGCTGTCACGACTAATGCCGGCAAGAGTTGATTTGGCAGCTTTGATTTCAAGATCACTTTCGTTGCTTAGTTTGATTCTTTGGGATCTATCTTTTGTTGGCTGATTCTTAAAAATTTTTTTGAGACCAAGAAGAATGGAAGGGATAATTATGATGAGGAGAATGAATCCCGCGAAAAGTTTTTTTCTGGAAGGCATCGATTAAGACATAGATCAATTTTAATTGTTTTTTGGTCAAATAAGTCTAAAATATTTATAACAATAGTGTCAAATAAATTATTAATTGGTACCGCTGGTTTTTCTTATCGGGATTGGATCGGTAAGTTCTATCCCGAAGATTTACCTTCAAACCAATGGTTGGAATACTATAGCCAACATTTTCAAACCTTGGAGCTAAACAATACCTTCTATCGCTTGCCGGCAGAAAAGACTTTTATTAATTGGCGGCGGCGAACTCCAGGTGGTTTTTCCTTTGCTGTTAAAGCTCATCAGCGGTTAACCCATTGGAAACGACTTAATGTTGATCAGGAAATTTGGTCTTGGTTTTGGTCGAAAGTGACTCTTTTGGGAGAGAAACTAGCCGCGATTTTATTCCAATTACCACCATCGATGAAAAAGGATGCCGTTCGGTTGGTTAAATTTTTGGAACAATTCAAGACTCCGGTTAGATTTGCTTTTGAGTTTCGCCATCAGTCCTGGTTTGATCAAGAGGTTTATCAAATTTTGAAAGCTTTTAATTGTGCTTTGGTTTTCCATGATGCTCAGCGTTGGCCGTCTCCGCCATTTGAAATTACGGCTGATTTTGTTTATCTCCGTTTTCACGGCGTTGAAACTCTTTATAATTACTATTACTCTCAAGAGCAATTAAATAATTGGAAATTGAAGATTGAAAATTGGCTAAATTCCGGTCTAGATGTATTTGCTTACTTCAACAATGATATTGATGCTTACGCAGTTGAAAATGCTTTCCAGCTTATTTCCTTATTGACAAATGTTGCTTAATCTGTCAATATGTACATATGAGACAAATAAGTAGTATTAAGCCAGTGATGACTGCCACTCAGGCTAGAAACAACTGGTTTGCGTTAATAGAATGGGTTTTTCATCGGCGCCAACCAGTTATTATTACCCGGCGGTCTAAACCGGCTTTGATAGTAAAACCGTTTGAAAATCGTAAGCAGCAGAAAAGATTAATTGAAGATTTAGCCGGTTCGGTTTTATTGCCAAAACGATTTAAAGGGATGAGCCTTGAGAAAATAATTGTAAAGGCTAAAAAAGAATATTTTTCTAGAAAAAAATGATTTTCGTTGATACTAATTTCTTCCTTCGGTTCCTAATTAGGGACGAGAATCATCAATATTGGCAGGCAAAAGAATTCTTCCTTCAAGCAGAGGAAAGGGGAGAGGTGCTTTTGACCGATTTGGTGGTTATATTCGAAATTTATTGGGTCTTGAAGTCTTTTTATAAAAAAAAGAGAAAAACAATAGTAAAAATCCTTGTTGATCTTATTAGTCTTGATTTTATTTACTTTCCCGAAAAGGAGAAGATGGGTCTTGCTCTTCAGTTTTTTGTTAAGACTAATTTTGATCTTGAGGATTGTTACCATTTGGTTTATGCTTTTAATAGTCAAGCAGAAGATTTAGTTACTTTTGATCGTCAACTAAAAAAATATTTTTTGAAACTAAAGGATGGGGCAGAAGGCTAAGAAAGTCACTGTTTTTGGTTTTTCTGAGGCCAAACCAGAAGATCAAGACTATCAGGATGCCTACCAGACGGCTAAACTTCTAGCTCAAGAGGGTTTTGTCATTGTTGATGGTGGTGGACCAGGGATTATGCGGGCAGCTTCAGAGGGGGCTAAGGCTGGAGGAGGGAAAGCAATCGGAGTGACTTTTGACCCCAAGGGAATGACTAATTTTGAAGGTCGCGATCCTAATAATCCCGCCGATGAGGTAATTGTCGCTGGCAACTATGTGGAACGAACTTTAAAGCTTTTGGAAATGGGGGATGCTTATATTATTTTCAACGGTGGTACGGGCACTATTTCTGAATTTGGTATGGCCTGGGGTCTAGCCCGACTTTATTTTGGTCACCATAAACCTTTGATTCTTTTTGGTAGCTGGTGGCACCAGATTATGGAGGTTTTTGCCCAAAATATGCATCTTCGCCCCGAAGAGCTTCAGGTCTATCGAATCGTGACTACGCCAGCCGAGGCAGTTGAAGAAGTGAAAAAACTGATCAATCAACACGACTAATCACTGCCCGGGCAAGGCCTTATTAGTGCTAGCCGCCTTGATCTTTCTGATGAGGCTAGCTAACCATTTTCAAGATGGTAACAAGTCGAGGAAATAACTACCTACTCCCCAACCGAGGGCAGCGGCAATTGCTAGATGAAACCACATGATGGTATTATACTTTGCGTCAGCGGCCGAGTAAATGGTGGGATAATTTGTGGACTGCTAGCCGACGGAAATAAACTACCCCGGCGGGCCGGGATATTCCTGATGGAAAAGTTTGTTTTTTTGTTCTCTCATGGCCAAAATATCGGCCTTTTTGCGAACGGCAAAATAACACAAGTAAGGGATTTGACAAAAAGTAAGGAACATGATAGTATGTCCTTACAATGTTTAATGTTGCGACGATAACCAGTAAGGGGCAGCTTACTGTTCCTAAAAGAATTAGGGATGCTTTGGGTTTAAAAACTTACTCTAAAGTTGTTTTTCAACTTCAGCCTAAAACTAATCTAGTTATAATTAAACCAGTCAAGAGCTTTCTTTCTTTGAGGGGTTCAGTCAAGGGCAGAAAATATTCTGACCAAAAAGCCGATAAGAAGATTCTTGAAGCTGTTGCCTGCCAATATGGCCAAGAAAATAGTTGACACTAATGTCATCATTAGATTTTTAACTAATGATTCGCCCCAATTGGCTCGGCAAGCAGAGAAAATTTTTTCTCAGGCCAAGAAGAGGGAACTGGTTATTCCTGATTTTGTTTTAACGGAGATTGTTTGGGCTCTGCTCTCTTTTTATCAGCTCAAAAAGGAAGCGTTAATTGAAAAATTAGAGGCGATTTTAGCCTTTGATCGTTTTGAGTTGAATAGAACAGTTTTGGCAAAAGCAATTGCTTTTTATCGAGAAAATAACATTTCTTTTGTTGATGCTTATTTGTTGGCTCTCTCTGAGACAAAAAAGCAGGATTTAATTACTTTTGATCAGAGGCTTAAAAAATTAATCCCCTGATTGTAGCCTTAATTTCAAGTTCAAGGTACAGTTAATTAATTGTACCTGGTTTGATTTTGTTATTTGGTTGACTTATACAACTATTATGCACCATGTGGCGATTATGAAAAAATCATGGCGCCTTTGAGTTGTGGTGGTTTGAGTTTGGGTCGATGATAAAAATTGACGATCATGGAAATTTTGGAGAAATTTTTTGGGTCAAAAAGCCCCCGGTATTAGGCGATCACTTTAATTCTTGGGGATTTATTGAAGAAGGAAGGGTGGCGAGAATTGGCAGTTTTTGAAAGTCTTTATCGTAAGAAACAATAACCCATTTTTTCTCAGCAATTGGTTTCAGGGAAGCGATAAAAGCGTCGATCAATTTAATGTTGAATCGGCGAAAAAATTCTAAAGCCAAGTTAGGATCGAACTGATCAACTATTTTTAATCCGCGAAGGTTAACAATTGATTCGATCATTTCGGTGATTTTATTTTTCGGGGTTTTATAAAACGATTTTAGTGTCCAGCCAATCTCGGCCAGAACTAGAGTGCTGGTGGCGGCAGAGATTTGGTTTTCTCTTACTAGTTTGAGAATCCTAAGGCACTCTTGGAAGCTTTTGGAGTCCTCTTTAATTAAAACTCGCAAGAAAATGTTACTGTCGATAAAGTAGGTTTTGGTTTTAACAGCGGTCATAGTTTTTTTCCAATTTTTCTCTTAATTTTGTGGCTGGATAGACCTTTTTGGGCCGGTATTTGCCGGCTAAATCAACAATATCGACTAAAGGGGTAATTTTAATTTTTCTGCCTGGCTGAAGACTGACTTTGACTTTTCTCAAGGTTTTTAGACCTAAATAAGCCAAGGCAGCTTTAGGAAAAGTGATCTGGCCTTTCCTGGTGATTGTGGTTTGAAAATAATTCATGTTTTACCTTCGAATTAGTATTACTAAATCTAGTTTATTACTGCGAACTGATTTTGTCAAGATGTGGTTATTCTCTTAACAGATTATCGCTAAATAGCTGATCGAGTTGAGGCAGCAATGACAGGAAAATTAGAGAAGTTGTTTTTTTGCACCTTGCAAATTCATCTGATTAATGTTTATTCTTGAAGGGGAGAACAGTTAAGCAGGTGATTGGTTTTTTATCAACGAGTGATTGAAGCTAATTATTAAATCAGGTAACTCGCGTGGGTTTAGGGTATAATATTGAGACATGAAGAAAAAGATCTTTTTAGTTTTAATCGGGATTGCCTTAATTGGGGGTGTTTATTACCTAAGACTAAGGAACCTGGAGAGATCCCAGTCCGGCTCAGTAACTGAAAAAACTCAATCTAACCAATCAGTTATCCTCTATGTGGGAGCAACCTGTCCTCATTGCAAGGAGGTAAAGGAGTGGCTCAAGCAAAATCCTAAAGTAGAAGAACGATCAGGTCTGGTGATTAAGGAGGTGTATTATAACCGGAGAAATGCCCGAGAGTTGGGTCAGCGAGCCCGGGAATGCCAGATAGAAACTAAGCGCGGAGTGGCTGTTCCCTTTCTTTACGATCGGGGTCAATGTCTGATCGGCGATAAGCCGATTATTGACTATCTTAATGAGCATTATAATTGATTGTTATGTTAGCAAAACCAGCTTTTGCCACTTGTCCAGTCTGTTTGGTCGCCGTTGGTAGTGGTCTTTGGTTGGCTGAGTGGTTGGGAGTAGACGATCTCATTGCTGCTCTCTGGATTGGAGCGTTAAGCACCGCTTTAGCTTTTTGGTTCGCGAAGCAATTTAAGCTGATTAAATTACCCTACCCTGAGATTAGTTGGTCTCTGATTTCCTATTTGTCGGTTTTGGCTTTTTTTCAAGCTCAGGGGAAGCTCTGGCGACCTTATTGTCAGATTTGGGGAATTTGTAAGTTATTTTTAGGTGTTACTTTGGGAATGCTTGTTTTTTGGTTGGGGGTGTTCTTAGATCGTCAATTGCGTCGGTTAAATCAGGGCAGCGTGTTTTTCCCGTTTCAGAAAGTAGTCTTACCGGTTGTAGCTGTGGTGATTACTAGTTTAATTTTTCAGCTAATTCTTTAATTAGGAGGTGAAAGATGAGTAAGAAAGCCGCTTTACGCTTAGATTTGGATCGTTTTATGGCCAAAGTAAAGAAGTTGGAGCGAGGGGAGAAGCTCGATCTTTCTTCAGATGAGGATCTTTCTATTGGAATTATGAACCTCATTTCTATCGAAGAACATCTGTTTTTTACTTATCACAAAACAGGGCGAAAAAAAGTTTATCTCGACCTGCTTTATGAGGTGCGTGAGATGCGCAAAGAATTGTTGAGGCGAATTATCAAGGATTATGAGGGCGAGGTTTGGTGTATTAGCAAACATCTATTAGCCGCCTCTATGCGGTTGATGGAGGTGGGGACTAAGTTTTTGACTAAGGGAGACAAAAAACAGGCGGCGGCGATGTTTGAAAAATCTTATCATCTCTACAGCCTTTTCTGGGGACTGAATTTGGGGGCAATTAGAGTAAAAGATGTTAAACAAGAAGATCCTGATAAACTTAATTTTGTTAACGACGACTCCCACCAACCAAAAGTGGAAAAATCGGCCAGTGTTTTTGAAAAACTCGGCGATCTTGTCAAGAAGGCAATTGATTGTTGTATTGAGTAGAAGTTAACAAGACCAACTTTATTTGTAATAATAATTTTTAATACAATGGCAGT
>JALUUX010000029.1 GCA_027021145.1 Candidatus Shapirobacteria bacterium | reverse complement strand
CCTTCTTTTTCCCTCCTTGAACCACGCTTCCACTGACATTTCCCGTACTTTCTGTTAACCAATAATTGATTTAAGTCGATAATAACACAGAATCACCAATTAGTCCAATCTTTGTTAGCCTCATTTAAAAACTTGAGCGCCAATTAAACTTATTCTCCCTCTTCTCCTAACCTTGAAGTCAAAACTAAGTAAAGCAGGCTTATCGTCTTCACTGGTTTCTCCAGTTGGTGATAGGCTTTCGGTCACAACTCGTCTAATAGCTCTTTCCACTGCACCAGCAAACTTCTCGGAGCCAGTCAAGGTCAAGGCCTGGGTCGCTGCTACTGAAGGACCGATTGATACTATTTCTTCTTGCCTTGCCTGAAAGTTGAAAATAAGATTAAAAGGGACTTTTCCATTAACAAGCTCCTTTACTTTACCACCAACTGGAAAAAGAGAGATTAATTCAAAAGCCTTTGACAGTGGCACATAGATATCAAGCTGGGACGGATCTCTATTCCCAGTCTCAATCCTATCCCTTTGGATTACTCCACTTGTCCTAGCCCGAAGAAAAGTTTGCCGATCCCAAGCGCTCTTTTCTTCTTCGCTAACAGCGGAAGCTAGTTGGCATATTGCCTCAGAAGATCGTAAGCCGCAAGGCTTATACGCTCCCTCTATCATTGCTATCTGCAAAACCCCAGGAACTAGGTGTCGCCTAGAAACACCACATGCTATCACTGCTCCCTCTCTTTCTCTGTCAGGATCACCCTCAGCATGACCTCTCTCGTGAGCCAATACTTGTTCCATTTTCAGCTTCTCTTCGCTGGTCCTCAAAAACCCTTCCAGAGTCCGAGCTAGCCTATCTGTCGCCTCTGATAAATTACCAGAGGCCTCAACTGCTGCTGCTACAGCCACTCTTTTTGGTGGCTTTCTTCTCATCCTGCTCAATATTCCTCTATTAGGAACTACCACTTCTGCTGTCATCATCATCCCTGGACTCGGCCTCCAGTTTCCAAAATCCCTAGTTTCAGGTCCTTCAAGAGGTATCATTTCTGAAAAAATTAACTCATTAACTTACTAATCCTTTAAAACACCAAAACTGGCTGATAGTTATAATTATTGTATTATAACAGATTGGGATTGCGGCAACAAAAGTGATTAAGGGGCGGCCAGAACGGCCAGAAAACGACCAAAACCCTGGCCGATCGGCGGGGATTCTGGTCAAGGTCAGGTCTAAGGATTACACCAGTTAAAGAGAGGGTCACAAATCCTCTCGCTTCCCCTGGACCCTTCGCGATGCGGTAAGATTGAAGCGCGAACATTTGTCACCCCTGTTATCCTTCTCCTTTCCATTAGTAAGCCACCTTCTTTTCCCCCCCTATCTCCATTCAATGAACCAAGCGGCATTTCAGCAGCAAAGATCTCTATTTTTACTAAAGTATGAGTTCTTGTTGCGTGCCCACTACCTCTCCCGCTTACTAACCTAACCAGTTCGTCATCAACTTTCCGCACTCTTTCGCCCACTGACCTAGCAATCTCGCTTGGCAATCCAGCTGTCTCTAGCAACTTGGCCGCCATAATTCCCCAAGGTATCCGGGAGAAATCTAATGCATCAAGACCGTAACTAAGAGTAACATCTGCTTTAAGCCTTACTCCTGTAACTTGACCTTCTCCAATCTTCTCTCCATGGCGTCTTGCCAACCTCCTTGCCAAATAAAAAAGATCTCCTGCTCCTAAGAATGGAGGACCTACACAAAAATCAAACTCTGGATTGCTACCCCACAAGGTTTCAGGCTCCTCTAATACCAAGGAGTCATCGCCATCAGGCTTAACTCTTCCTGTTTTCGCTGCTAAAACTGCCCCTTTCTCAGGCTGTCCAGCAGCAACTCTTGCCAATCTTTCCCTTAGTATTCTCAAAGCTCTCTCCACCTCTTTTTCAGAAATACCCACTTCTTCCAGGCGCCGAGCAAAACCCTTCCTGACTTGGTCAAAAAGAGGTGGTAATTCAGGACCACTTCTCAAAACTCTTTCACGCTCAAAGACAAAGTTATTAACAGAAACCGGCCCAAAAGCCTCGATTGTTGTTACTCGGACTTCTGGCCCACAAGGCCTTGCTTCTCCTACAGGAATAAGAAGAGTGCCTTCTTTGCCAGAATCAAGCTTCATACTAACCACTTCCATAGATAATGTTCCTGATGATGGTGGAATCATATCAGCAGCCTGCCAATTTATGATTAAGAATCATCATTCTTCTCCTACTACCAAACTAATTTTCCTCGGGGAGGATGAATAAATACCCTGCTTTTCTGTAAGGCTGAAGAAATCTTTCTTCCAGGAAACTTTCCCTTTATACGTCCAAAAACAAACCCAGCGGGAGTGACATAAAGCAAACCTTCACCCCCAGCTCCCCTCTCGTGCCCTCCGTGCTCAACTTCATATCGAAGCTCACGGTATACTTGCCCCAATGCAACATCCCTGCTTAATTTAGCGCTCTCTACGATTAACTCAACAAGGCCTTCTCTAACCCCCTCATCACCATCCAATTGTAGTAAACCAACAAACTTCTTTGCTTCTTCTTCTACTCCCCTCCCCTTCTCAATGGCTTCAACTAGACCAAAGAAAGAATCGGCTATCCTCTCAGGAAGTTTTCCGTTAAAAAGTAAAAACAGCAGCGGTGGGCCATCCTCAAGAACATTAGAATTCACCGATCCTTTGCCAATCCTCTCGACAAGAGCCACTCCTCCTTCATTTCCTTCATTCCCAAGTTTACACACAAGCACTCTCTCGCAGTCATCTGGAACCTTTCCAACACACCTCATCACTCTTCTGTCCACTCTTTCTAGAAGCCCATTAATTATTTCTACCCCTGAAGTAGTTAAAAAGTGTTCGATCTCCATATCTTAATCCTTTTAAAATTTAAAACTTTAATTTTTTCATCTTACTTTATTTTGCCTTATTTACTTCAATTAATACTCTCGTTAATACTCTCGAGAGTTAAGTTATAACTGATAGTTACTGTTATTATACCAGACCGAGAAAGAAGGAGCAAAAAGGGTGAGCGGACTACCAAATTTTAGGCCGATCGGCAAAGATTTTGGTTAAGAGGTGGTTGAGTTAGTGGCAAGAATTAGTGCCGATCGGCAGTGCTTTTGGTATAGAAGTAACTAGTTTAGGTTCGAAAATTGTTGCCGATCGGCAGGGATTTTGGTAGATGGGGTCGGAAGAAAACAAAATGAAGGGTAGCACGCCTGCCCCTCATGCTACCCTTCATTCTGAGTCGGAATGATCCGACTCTTAACAAGAATAAGAATAAGACGAATCAGGCCAATAAGTCAAATCGGACTGGTGTCCGGCCGAATAAACCCATTGACAAAACCGACCTTCTTTGTTATCTTTAACTCAGAGAGCATTGTTACTCGCGTTCCACTCAGGCTTGCCCGGAATGACGGTAACGATGCTCTTTTTTTTACAAAATCAATCTCCCTCCTAGCCGCGCCATCTCTAAAATCTGTTTTCTGGCCCAATTATCTTCCCTGCTAACCCTTAGTTTACCTTCACTGAGACGGAAAAATCGCTTGATCGGACCAATTAGACCAATTGGACTAATCAGTCTGGCTAGTTTGAGTGGAATGAGTTTGATTGACATCAAGAGAATAATAGAGAATTTTTTTGAGACTGTCAAGACCTATAGTTTTATAAGCGTTAAAAATATACAGTCTTATAAAATTAATTACTATGAAAATTAGGTATAAATTAGGCCTTTTTAACCGCTTGATGAGTTGTTGTGGAAAAGTATCCAGTTCGTTAGTGATAGGGATAGAAAGGTGCCCCGAAGCGTCGGGGCGAAAAGGATAGAAAAGAATAGAAGAAATAGTCTAGTACTTGATATCTGAATTAAATAGAATTAAATAAGGCTTTTAGTTGAGTAATCGAGGTAATGTTCCGATCGGAGTAAAAATCTGTTAGTCCCAGGGCCTGGGCTTGTTTTTGCCTCTTGTCTTCCCTACTAACAGGATTGACTTGGCCTAAGAGAGAAACCTCACCGACGAAAACAGCTTTCACTGACAAAGCTTCGTTTTTATAAGAAGAATAAAGGGCAGCGCAGACAGCCAGATCAGCAGCAGGCTCAGTGACCCGAAAACCACCGGCGACATTGAGAAAAACATCATATTCCCAAAGAGGGATCTTCAGGTATTTTTGTAGAACAGCGATCAACATTTCTGATCGACGACGATCAAGACCATTAATCACTCTTTTAGGCAAAGGGGCAAAGCTCTTAGTGACTAGAGCTTGAATTTCTACCACCATTGGTCGGGTACCCTCAAAGACAACGGTATAAGCAGAACCTGAGGGTGGTTTAGAGTTTAGTGGTCTAGAGTTTAGTAAAATTTCAGGATTAATCACCTCTTTCAAGCCGGCGTCGGTCATTTGGAAAACCCCGACTTCATCAGTCGGGCCAAAGCGGTTTTTCACTGATCTTAACAAGCGCAGATCTGCCGATCTTTCCCCTTCGAAATATAAGACTGTATCAACAGCATGTTCAATAGTTTTGGGCCCGGCTAAAACTCCCTTTTTGGTGACATGACCGACTAAAAAGATGGCCATCTGCTTGGTTTTGGCTAACTGGATCAGGCGCTGAGTACACTCTCTTACCTGAGTGATTGAGCCAGCAGTACCGGGAAGGTCAGTGGTATAAAGAGTTTGGATGGAATCAATTATCAATAATTTAACCATTTGCAATTTGCAATTGGCAATTTGGTCAATAATTAAGTCAATATCGGTTTCGGGAAGAAAGAGAAGATCGGAGTTATTGGACTGATCGGATTGATCGGACAAGAGGCGGGTGAGGCGAAGACGAACTTGTTCGGGCGATTCTTCGCCACAAATATAAATAGTAGTTGGTGGCTCGCCTGCTGGACGGGCCGATCCTAAACTTAAGGCAACTTGGGTCAGGAGAGTGCTTTTGCCAATGCCAGGTTCGCCAGCAAAGAGAACCACTGAGCCAGGAACAATGCCACCGCCTAAAACCCGATCCAACTCCCCGATTCCGGTCTTGATCCGCTTAACTGACCGAGGCTTAATCTGATTTAATCGGAGTAATCGGACGGATTGGATAGATCGGAGGGATTGGAGGGATCGGCCCTTTTTAATTCTTAATTCTTCACTCTTAATTCTTAATTGTCTCAGGCTCCCCCATTCCCCACACTCCGGACACTGACCCAACCATTTGGCTGAGTGATAGCCACAATTGTCGCAAACATAAACTGTTGTCGATTTGGTCATCTGGTCATTTATCATTTATCATTTTAATCAGGATTGGGTAGAATGGCCAGTTGGAAAAGATATTTTGGTTAGTCACTCTTTACATAAAAGCAACATTTATGTCAAGTTATAGTTTACATTTTGTTGGCAGGCGGAGATAAAGGCTCTAAAGAGTGGGTTGGGGCGGAGAAAGCGGCTGGTGAATTCGGGATGAAATTGGGTAGCAACAAAAAAGGGGTGACTTGAGGCAGGGAGTTCGATTATCTCCACTAGCCGACCGTCGGGACTGGTGCCGGCAATCACCAAGCCGGCCTGTTCGAGCCGGGCCCGGTAGCGATTATTAACTTCATAACGATGACGGTGGCGCTCATAAATTAAGGCGCGGCGATAGGCGCGGCGGGCCAAAGTTCGGGGGCGAAGCCGACAAGGCCAATTACCTAGGCGCATGGTGCCGCCGTAGTCTCGGGCTAACAACTTCTTCTCCTGCTCGGGCATCAAATCAATGACCGGATGGGGAGTTTGGCGATCGACCTCAGTGGTATGGGCTCTCTTTAAGCCAGCGACATGGCGAGCAAACTCGACGGTGGCCAGCTGCAAACCATAACAAAGACCTAAAAAGGGGATCTTGTTTTCCCGAGCCCAGCGGATGGTGGCTATTTTTCCCTCAACGCCGCGACAACCAAAGCCCCCGGGCACTACTACGCCCGCCACCTTTTTAGGTAAGGCGGAAAGACCATGCTGTTCGACTTTTTCGCTATCGACCCAAATAATTTCCGGCTTAATCCCTTGATGCCAAGCGGCAATTTTAATCGATTCGACCACGGAAATATAAGCATCAGCTAAAGAAAACTGGCCGCTGGCATAATACTTTCCGACAATGGCAATGGAGCGCTGAGTTTGAAGTTGATCGACCTGTCCAATCAATTGCCGCCAAGACTTGAGTCTGGCCGGCCGCCGAGGCAGGCCTAATTTGGTCAGAAAGCGGCGGAGAAAACCTTGATCTAATAATAACAAGGGGAGGCGATAAATGGGCCAGGTGTCAGGAGCAGCAAAAATATCTTCTTGGGGCAAAGCGGAAACCAAAGCCAATTTAGCCCGACGAGGTTGATCAGGAGCTTGTGGTCCCCGACAAATAAGCCAGTCGGGATTTAATCCCAGGCGATGGAGTTCGGCAATCGACTGCTGAGCCGGTTTGGTTTTCATCTCCCCCAATGAAGGCGGCAAGGGTAAATAAACCAAATGCATCAGCCAAACCTGATTGGGACAACGCATCTTCCAGCGGCGAATGGTCTCGAAAAAAAGAATGTTTTGATATTCGCCCACACTGCCTCCCAGCTCAACAAGGAGGAAATCATATCCGCGACCAGCTCGACGGAGAAATTTGACCACTTCGGCCGGGAAGTGATGATAAACTTCGACGCAGGCACCATCGTAAAATAAAGCCCGTTCTTGGGCTAAAATTCGGGCATAAACTTGGCCAGCTGTCAGATAATTCTTTCGACTCAAGCGCCGATTTAAGAACCGCTCATAATGACCCAAATCTTGGTCGGTCTCACAACCATCAGCAGTGACAAAAACCTCGCCATGTTCTAAGGGGTTCATTGTGCCCGCATCTTGATTGAGATACATATCGATTTTGACTAAGTTAACGCGAAAACCGGCTGACTGAAGAAGAAGGGCGACGGAAGCGGCGGTTACCCCCTTACCCAAACCTGAAATTACTCCCCCTGAAATAAAAACATAGTGGGTCATCATCCATGATAGTTAATTTTAAAAGAGAAATCAAGACCAAGAGCGGACCAAACTTAGACTAAAAATGAGAAAGAAGATCAGGGCCCCGACCAAGATCAATTGGGCGCCGAGGGAGGGGCGAAGAGGAGGAGCTAGGCGACGGCGATTGAGAACGATCACCAAAGGAAAAAGCAAGGTCATGGCTAAAGCGTTGAGAACAGCGGCTAAAGTGAGCAGAAATCGGGGCTCGGTGAGACCGAATAAGAGAATGATTGCCCCTAAAGTAATTTGGCCCCAAAGAGCGGCATAAAACCAAAGGGAGAGATTGGCTTTAACTTCCTTTTGGTCCGAACCAACTCGAAGCAAAACCAAGTTTTCACTAATAATTCGCGAAGAAGATTCTAAAACCCCCAATTGAGTTGAATAAAGCATCAAACCAGCTAAAAGAAGAAATAATCGGCCAAGCCAGCCATGAGTTGATCGAATGGCAATCGCTTGGGCCTCTTGGAATAAAAACTCAATCCCCTGCTGACTTGCTTGACCAAAAACAAGACTCTGGGCTAACAGGGATAAGAGGATAATCGTCATTAACCCCAAAAACCAGAAAACCAGGCCATGCTCGATTACGACCAAGCGCCACCAACGACGAAAACGGGCCAAATTCGACCGCGTTAAGGGAAAGGTCTCCCCTTTTAATTTTACCGGGCCTGGTTTGGCTCGAATCAGGGAGCTAATCTTAGCCCCATAACGACCCATGGCCAAACCTTTTTCTTTAACATAATACGATTGAGCCAGATTGAGATTGCCCCCAGCACCAGAGTAAGCAAAGGCGCCCAAAAATGACGCCAGTGAAACTCCAGCGGGAAAAAACCACCAATGATCGCCCCGCCCCACTAATCCCCAAGCCAGATCAACCCAATCTGAATAACGAGTTAAGCTAAAAACTAACCCCAAAATTAAGGGAATACCAATAATAATTATCGTTCGCTGGATCAACTCCATCGTCTGATAGAGAGTTCGACCCAAGCTTAAAATCAAGCCAGTAAGAATCAAAGTAGCCAAGGCCAATCCCAATTTAACTGAGTCGGTGCACCCTCCAGCCAGGCGGCAAAAAATTTCGGTTGAGGCTGAAGAAAAACCAGGCAAACTCCAAGGGACAAAAGTACTCAGAATAAACCAAAGGGGCCACCAACGCCACAAGCGCCAAAAACCAACAAAAATACTCTCGCCCCAAACAAGAGTATAGCGCATGATCGCTAAATTAAGAAAGAATTGGAAAGTAATCCCTAATAAAGCCCCCCAAATTAAGCCCAAACCATAATTGGCCGCCAGATAGGGCCAGAGAATCAGTTCGCCACTGCCGAGCGCAAGACCTAAGAGGATAAAAGAGGGGCCGAGGACTTGGGAAAGCTTGGGCGGACGAGGCAAAGACTTCATTCTAAAAAATCCTAATTTCTAATTTCTAAATCCTAATTACTAATTACTAATAAAATAACAAATGACTAATAATCAATGCCAAATCAAGAATTGACTTTAGACTTAGTCTTTCTAATAATTGCCGCAAAGATAAGGTTCAGTTCATTGGCTTCGCGCCAGAGAATTCTGGCTTCAGGCCTCAGTTCTGGCACCGCCCTAACAACCATTCTCAGCCAGTGTTTGACTTCTTTAGCCTCTTTTTTACAAACACTCAACTTATGAACAAAATCCTTTCGCGATTCAGCACAGTCAGCTTCGCAGTAATTAGCCCCAACACTAGTCCCTGCTCGAACTAGTTGATCGATTAAAGGAAGAGTAATTGTATTCCTGGGCACTTTCTTAACAAACTCAATAATTTCTTCGCCAAATCTTGCCGTTCTCTCAGTTAAATCAAATCTTTTATCCTTGTCGGTCATTAGTTATTTGTCATTTGTCATTTGAAATTTCATTAGTCGTTAGTCATTAGTAATTAGAAATTAAAATTAGTCATTTTTCCGACTAACATACTCGCCGGTTTCGGTGTTGACAATGATTTGATCGCCTTTTTTGACAAAGAGAGGCACTTTAATAATCAAGCCCGTGTCTAGTTTGGCTGGCTTGGTCGCGCCAGTAACAGTATCACCTTTAACCGCTTTTTCGGTTTCAATCACTTCAAAAACCATTTTTTTCGGCAGACGCAAGCCCACCACCCGATCTTGATAAAGAGCCAGTTGATATTCTTGACCCTCCTTAATTAAACCCTGATAATCAGCCACCAGGGCTGGTTCCACCTGATATTGCTCGTAAGTTTTGGGATTCATAAAGACATAATGATTGCCATCAAAGTAAAGAAACTGGGCCGGCCGGTGATCAACATTAATTTCTTCAACCAATTCGTCAGTTTTCAGCACTTCTCGAACCACATTGCCGCTTTTTAGGCCTTTGAGCTTGAGCCGAACCACAGCCGCACCTTTGCCCGGATTAAAGAACTCTTTATCCACCACCAGGGTCGGCTCCCCCCGCCAATTGAGGTAGATGCCCTTAGTGATGCTTCCCGCTTTGATCATGGGGATATTATAGCAACTTGACAAAAAAAGAAAAATTTGTGACAATAGAATCATGTTTAGCGAACAGGGAAGAAATAGCTTGGCCCCTGCGGAAAGGGAACCAAGAGAGCAAAAAGCAAACTCTGTCGAATTAATCGTCCGGGCTATTGCTCAAAATCCCTACGAGCCCCAACCCTCTCTCCCCTCTTTGTCGCTGCCCGGAGAATCAGAAGTAGCAGAAAGGCTGGCAAAGACAGGGAAAACGGGTCTTGCTAGTCTTTACGATCAGGTGGATAACTTAGGAAAACAGGTCGAAGAAGCAAGAAAGGAGTGGTTTAGGGCTCAAAAATCCCCAACAGAAGCAGTCGAAACTGCTATTAGCCAAGCGGAAGAGGCTATTAATGATCAATTAGGATTGTTGCTAAAAGCATTAAATCCCCAAACAGCCAACTCAATAGCGGAAGGTTTGGGCTTGCGCCTGGAAGAGAAAGGGGGAGAGCGAAGAGTAAGTATCGATCGGAAAAATACCGGGGCATTAGGTTATCATCTTGCCGAGGCCATCTTTGTTAGAAACCAAGTGGGTCCAATTGAAGAAGAGGTGGCCCAAGAATTAAAGGCCCAAGCAGAAAGAATGATAGGGGCAGAAGAAATGCCGGAAGAGGCCGAACTCCTCTTGGCCCTCCAGGGAATGTTTATCGGTGTTTCTCCCACTACCGAGAGCGAGCAAATAATGGCCTTGGTTTCTGGGCAGGCAACCACGGAGGCAAACCTAGCGCTGAGGGCGATTGAGGCAAAAAGATTAAACGAGCAGACGAGAACGGCCCTACTCCTTACTCTGGCGACTATAGGCATCTTGGCAATGAGTACTTATCTGGTTCAAGGCCACCTCTCCATTAATCCCGGAGAAATAGTAGCAAGTTTACGGGAATTGAGTCGGATTACCAGCCAACAGTTACCTCTTCCAACAGATCTGATAAGATTATCAGAATGGGTCAGCGGAAAAATAACAAACCCGGAGACTTACGACTGGTTAAACCGAATGGGTTATGTTTTACCTAAACCTCTTTCAGGGGAAGAAATTGGCAACTATCAACAGGGGGCCATGACCACTATAGCCCTCTTGAAGGAATACGGGTTTTTAGAGGCTGCCAGAAATATGAGCGAAAGAGGAGTCTGGGCTGCTCAATTATATTTGGGTGGGCTAACATTTTCTCTAACAACCTCAATATTAGCAACCATTTCATCACTAAGAGAAAGAATAAGAGCAAAGAGAGAGGAGGTTTAAATGAAACACACTAAAAAATCTGATCCCATCAAGCAACTTAAGTTATTGCTCGGAAGGCTAACATCAAACAGCAAAGATTTAGGCCAAGCAAAAGAGGTCTTTCGTCTTATCCAAAAAGGGGAGCTTGGCGTAGATCAATGGTCCCAACTGGCTCAATCAATCCATCAATTGCTGAAACTAATTGAAAATCAAGCCCTTGAAGAAAATGATCGGGAAATGCTCAATAATGCCTTGATGATGCGCCAAAGCCTCAATTATTGGCTCCAGACAGTAACAGCAGAGACGACTCCATCGAATTAATTGGTCTGATTGGGAAAATTCAAGAATGATTAGGCTCCCCTAAGAGGAGGCAGAGGATAATGATTAGAGTGATCGGAATTTAAACCCAACCTGACCTTAAGCCAACGAGCAACTACTCTTAAAAGATAGTCGGCAAATTCTCGCTGGCGCATGATTCGGGCAAAGAGTTGAGGACTAAGTTTTCCCTCAATCACATACCTCTCTATTGCTCGCGTCAATTGAGGAGAAGCGGTAGGAGAAGAAAGCCACTGACCTAAAATTCGAACTAATCCCCCAAGATTACCTTTCTCTTGGAAGGAAAGTCGAGCAAGAACCATGGCAAAAAATAGATAATAGCGATGATAAGCAGTAACTCGGCGCCAAAACTCTTCTGGAGTTAAGCCCTGACGCAAACTGGAAGCAAACAGTTCAGCACTCAAAAGAGCCAGCCGCAATGAATCACCACTGCCAGGAAGAGCTAGTCCTGCCGCTTCACCTAAAGGATAAATCAATCTGCTTTTAGGCGGCGGAATCGGTTGCGAGCGAATCATGCCCCAACCATCCCTGATTACCCGACCGCCTACTTCTATTCCTGGAACCTGTTGACAAAAATGAGCTAGCTCTTCCCAACGACAACGAGCCTCTTCCAAAAATTCAGTCATTTTACTCTTCCTCACCCAAGCAGAATAAACTAGATCCAAACACCCGGGTTCAAAACTAGGATTTAACCAGGAAGTACCACCAGCTGGACCGAAAATAAGCGCCATTGCTGGTGAAGTCATGAAACCAGAAACGGTCTTAAAATAAACAGCCGCCACCCAAGGATCTTCTCCTCTTCGCTCCGGCTCAACGCGAGAAGCAAGAACAGCATCAACGCCAGTAGCGTCAACAACCAGATCCGGTTCAAAAACACTACCATTAATTGCTACCTCACCACTTGCTATTCTCAACCTAGCTAGAGTAGTTAAGGGAAACTCTAGTATCGAGACTTCTAATTCTTGGGCTTCCCGCTTGAGAGCGGCGACTAAAGAGGGGTAATCAATGGTAAAATAACTCCCCTGCCGGGGAACTGAAACAGTAAAGTCAACTCCCGGCGCAAGAACCCTAATTCGATCTAAAAAAGTCACTCGGTCAGCAGGCATTAACGATAAATATTCTGCCAGCAATCGACCGCCAGGACCTATGGTGGTCGAGTAAACCGGCCTATAAGGCGGGGATTCACTAGAAGCGATAATAGTCAAATCTGGCCCGTTTACTCCTTTCCGCCTCAATTCAATTGCCGCTTTTAGTCCCGCTGGTCCAGCACCAAAAATTAAACAGCCCTCTCTCCTCATAGTATTTATTATATAAAAATTAGCTCTCAAATAAAATACTGCCCTTTGGTCAGAAAAATAAGGCTGATCAGGAAAGAATTGGACTAATCGGATTGATTGGTCTGATTGGGGAAAATTCAAGAATGATTAGGCTCCCCTAAGAGGAGGCAGAGGATAAGGATTAGAGTGATCGGAATTTAAACCCAATAAAATTACCTGCTTTGGGTAGAGGGACAGTGATAGAAAAATTGGTGATAGACTATAATTAACTCAATGATTAATGAGGTCGGAGAAGGCTTTGGGGGTCAAAGCCGTCCCATCCTAATAGAAAGAACCCTAATAGGTGAAGGTTTAGCCAATGAAAGAAGGGCCTTCCTTCAGTTGTTAACAGGAAAAGATAGGCCTATTCGAAAAATCAATATTATCAAGGTTGGAGACCAAAAATACTGTCAATTACCAGCCACTGATGAAATCTTAGTTTGGGATTCAAAAGAAAATCAACTAATACAAAAAAACAACGCCGATCTTGCCGATTCTGATCAGCCAATTCTCCCTATATCTCTAGCAAGCTTGTTTAACGATCTCCGCTTCGTTCAAGCAACACAAAGTGTTTTTGATCAAGTTCAGGAACAATTCGGAAAGGCAGTTAAAACGATAAGGGATAATCGAGGAAAGCTTTTAGCAGTAATTGTTCCTGCCCATCCGGGCAAACTGGCCAAACCACTCGACGACCAAGGAAAAAAATGGGGTCTGGTAAGCTTACTTGAAGAAAAAGGGTTAGAGGCCGAATTAGTTCTACTGGCCCCTGACTTTGATCCTAAACAATTGCCAGAACTGGTTGATAATCTGGAGCAACAATTAGACTCAAAAGGTGAGGGGGAGAGATTAGAAGCAGGAATTCGAGAAACACTATACTTGAAACTCAGAGTAACCAACGAATTACTAAGACAACATCAGAATATTTTGGAACAGGTTGAAAAATCAGGAGCAAGAGCCTTCGACCCTGAATATTACCCAGGAGAAGAAGTCTTAAAGCAGGCCATAATAATGGTCCGACAACTTCAGAAAACAACAGAAGGGCTGAGTCAAAACTTGCTACCTTCTCTTTCAGAAGAGCAAAGAAAAGCAGTAGAAAAAATCATGGCTTCAGGCGAACATCAAAAACAAATAAGCTCTCTTTCTCAAGATTTAGCTAACCGACTTTATCGTTTGGGAATAACCCAAGCGGCAATTAGAGATCTTTTTTCTGGCATCCTTAGTGACCAAGAATTAGATCAAGCTTTCTCCTCGATCCGACGACGAGTCAGAAGAGAAAAAACTCGAGCAGTCTGGATCCGCTACAGTCATTTTATCCTTAATTGTATCAACCAAGGCTTGTGGAGAATCGAAATTCAAATTAATCATCAAGCGCCCGAGGTGAGACTTTTAAGTTTACTAGCTCAAAAAGCCGGCCGAATGCTAATAGAAAAACTCGACCTACCCCAAGAGCCAAGAATTAGAAGACTGTTCTCTAAGGTACTCCAGTCGGCTGGAAAAGAAATGCCAAAATCAGTTGAGCAATGGCTTGAAAAACAGAGGTTTAGAGAGAGGCTTCAAAGAAAAAGAGCGGCTCTAGCTGTAATTCAGGCCAAGGAAAAAAACCTAACTCCGGAACAAAAAATCCAATTAGCACAAGCTCGCTATGATTGGCAAAAGTTTGTTGCCCAACAGCTGTTAGCCAGAGAGATCAGAGTTGGTCGGACCGGATACCCCCTCTATCCAATCAAAACCAAGAAAGAGTTAAGAGATCTCTTTGCCCAAT
>JALUUX010000028.1 GCA_027021145.1 Candidatus Shapirobacteria bacterium | reverse complement strand
TTCCTATAACACTCGCAGAGGCTTGCTCACAAGACTTAGAAAGGGTCTTTATGTCTTTTCTCGCAGCCTTCCTCACGACTTTTTCCTGGCAAACAAAATCTATTCTCCTTCCTATATTTCTTTGGAGACAGCGCTCTCGTTTTATGGATTAATTCCAGAAACAATTTACCCCATACTCTCAGTAACAACCAGAAAAACCAATGTTTTTTTAGTAAATGGGAAAGAGTTTGTCTATCACAAAATTAAAAAGGAGGCTTTCACTGGCTACAAAACACACCTGATAGATAACAAAATGGTTTATTTAGCCGTCAAGGAAAAGGCTGTTGCTGATTTGGTCTATCTTGTTTTTTTAAAGAGAAAATTCTGGTATGAACGCCTCGATCTTGAAAATGTAGATAGGCGCAAAGTAGAAAAATATCTTTCTCTTTTTGGTAAAAAAACTCTAATTAGATTTTGGCGCAAGCTCAAAGTTAAGTAAAAAATGCTCGACTACCAACAACTCAAGAAATTAGCGATAAAACAACAGACCCAAGAGGATAATGTCATCAGGGAATACCTCCAGAACCTCTTTCTTTCTTTTTTTTATTCCTATCCTGAATCTGAATCTTTCCTTTTCAAAGGAGGAACCGCCCTACGCCTTGTTTATCAATCGCCTCGCTTTTCCGAAGATCTGGACTTCAGTGGCCTAAAAAATGGTAAAGATTACGAAAAAATTCTATTAGGAGCAATGAGGGGGTTTTTGCACGAGAATATTAATTGCGAGCTGATGGAATCAAAACCAACTTCCGGAGGATGGTTGGCCCAGATAGAATTTTCGCTTTATGGACGAAAGATAAGAATAAAAAACGAAATTTCTTTTCGAAAAAGAGAGGCTCTCAAAGAAGTGGTCATTATTTCCTCGGATTTTATCCCTCCATATAAAGTCTTGCTTCTCGCTCCCAAGCTTTTAATCGAAGAAAAGCTTAATGCTTTACTTGGACGCCAAAAAGTACGAGATGTCTTTGATCTTTATTTTATTCTTAGAGACCCATATTTAAGAAAGCATTTGCAATTGGATCATTTAAAGAGGCAAAGACTAGTTTCTTTGTTGAAAAATGTAGATCCTAGTCAACTAAAGCGCCAGCTAAAACCCCTTCTTCCCTTCAGTTTTGCTTCAGTGATAGAGAGTATGCCAAACTACTTAATCAATGTCATCGAGCCGTAGTTCTTAACAACCACACCGGGTGTGGTCTAGGTACGCCACACCGGGATCTTATAGTACTGGACTACAATCTTGAAAAGGGGAACCATTCGCCTTTCGAGCCACCTTTCTGGCATGATTAGAAAAAATACTGATTAATTGGCAAAAATTAATATATCAGTTTTATCATTGCCATAGAGATTAACTTGTGTTATTATTAATCCCGGTTGGCCCCGATTCGTCGGGGGCAATATTTTTTACTCAAATTTTAGTCATGGCTCAGCCAATTCAGGTTACCAAAAATCGAGTAGTTCCGATTGAGAAAATTCGGAACATTGGTATTATTGCCCATATCGACGCTGGTAAAACTACTACGACCGAACGAATTCTCTTTTACACCGGCCGAACCTACAAAATGGGCAATATTGATGAGGGTACGACGGTAACCGATTGGATGGATCAAGAGCGGGAGCGAGGGATTACCATTGTTTCTGCGGCGGTGACCACTTTTTGGCGCGGAGTGCGAATTAACATCATTGATACTCCCGGCCATGTGGATTTTACCGCTGAAGTGGAGCGATCGTTGCGAGTTTTAGATGGGGCAATTATGGTTTTTGATGCTGAAGAGGGAGTTCAGGCTCAGTCAGAAACAGTTTGGCATCAAGCTAATAAATACCAGGTTCCCCGACTGGTTTTTGTCAATAAGATGGATAAGTTGGGAGCTGACTTCTTTGCTACCGTAGAAATGATTCGGGAGCGATTGGCAGCGCGCCCGGCCCTAGTTGCTTTTCCTGTTGGTCAAGAAGATGATTTTCGGGGGGTAATTTTAACCTTAGAGGAAAAAATGTTGATTTGGGATAAGGATCCGCTAGGAACGGAATATTCCACCTTACCAGTGCCAGAAGAATATCAGAAGCAATTAAAGCAGATTCGAGACCAATTGATTGAGGATATTTGTGCCGAAGATGAAAAATTAATGGAGAAGTATCTTAATGACCAAGAAATTAGCTTAGAAGAACTAAAAGCAGGGTTGCGTCGGGCTGTTATCGCTAATCGTTTAATTCCTATTTATGCCGGCAGCTCTTTGCGCAACAAAGGTGTCCAACCCTTATTGGATGGGGTGGTGGACTATCTTCCTTCACCTCAAGATTTACCGCCGGTAAAAGGAGTCAATCCTAAAACTAATCAAGAAGAAGAGCGTCAGCCGCGCAATGACGCCCCTCTTTGCGCCTTGCTGTTTAAGATCCAAACAGATCCTCATGTAGGTAAGTTGTCATATTTAAGAATCTATTCGGGTAAATTAAAGAGTTCTTCTTCGGTCTATAATGCCAGCAAAAAGAAGAGCGAGCGGATTGGTCGGTTGCTGTTAATGCATGCCAACAAGCGAGAAGGCATTGAAGAGGCCTTTGCCGGTGAAATTGTCGCCGCAATTGGCTTAAAGGAATCAACCACCGGGGACACCCTTTGCGCTCAAGATCATCCGATTCTACTAGAGTCGATTAGTTTCCCCGATCCAGTAATTTCTCTAGCAATTGAACCCAAAACCAAATCAGATCAAGAAAAATTGAGTGCTGCTTTGAATAAATTTGCCGAAGAAGACCCCACTTTTAAAGCCAAAATTGATCAGGAAACCGGTCAAACGATTATTTCAGGGATGGGTGAGCTTCATCTCGAGATTTTAGTAGATCGAATGAAGCGGGAATTTGGTGTTAATGTTAATGTCGGTAAACCCCAAGTAGCTTATCGGGAGACGATCACTAAAACTGCTATCGCTGAAGGCAAATATATTCGTCAGAGCGGCGGTCGCGGTCAGTATGGTCATTGTTGGTTACGGGTCGAACCGTTGGAGCGAGGTAAGGGGTTTGAGTTTGCCTCAGAAATCCGCGGCGCCGCCATTCCGGCCAACTTTATTCCAGCAATTGAGAAAGGAGTTCGGGAGGCGATGGAAAAAGGAGTGGTCGCCGGTTATCCCTTAGTCGATATTCGGGTGGTGGTTTATGATGGTAGCTACCAT
>JALUUX010000027.1 GCA_027021145.1 Candidatus Shapirobacteria bacterium | reverse complement strand
ATTCTTCTTCCATTTTTTGGTATTCGCCGTAGGGAATAATTACTGCCTGAGGAGTGCTGCCGCGAATAAGAACGAAGGTTTTTTTCTTCTCAACGACCTCGTTTATTAGGCGGCTTAAATTATTTCTCGCCCAGGTGAAGTTTACTAAACTTAGCATTGCTATTTTAATGTACAACAAAATGCACAATTTGTCAAAAGGGGAGGCTAGCCTTTCTCTTTTTTCAGCCGTGATTTTCTCTTGTTTTTCTAATGACATTAATACTCTGGCAGCTTGACCAAAATCTCTGCCGATCGGCAGAGATTTTTGAATCAAAGATCAGTGTAAAGGGGGTGGCTGATGAGGAAGATTAACTAAGCGAAACAGATTCAGTCTTGTCTCCCAGGAACAGCGCTGAGGAGGCGGAGGCAGACCCGCTCGAGAAGGGTCTAGCGGCTTTCCTTGCTCTCCTAAAAACGACACCTGATCTCTTAAAGTTTCGTATAATGAGCCATAAAAACCACAAGCCCCATTCGGATAGCGCCAAGAGCATCTTTCAGCCACTCTAGTAAAGCTGGTCGGCTCGGCCGCCCTTGCGCAAGGAATCGCTTCCCTTCTAGTGCTCATTGTCATTTCCCTCCTCTTGAATAACCCGATGGCGCCCCCAAGAAAGCAAAAGTTTTTCGAATGCCTGTTCGACCTCCGCCCTAAACTGATCAAAAGAGAGATCATTGTTAGCAATGACTACCTGAGGATGAGGCCACTCTCTTAGCTGGCGCTGCCAAAAAGGATAGAGTGCCTCTAAGCGCTGACGGTACTGGTCCAGAAGCTGGCGGGCTTTCTCTTGTTTTTCTTTAGAGTCCATCGGCCCCTCTTGAGCCAAGAACTGGGCCACTCGTCGCTGATAATTATCCTGGCGCCGCCGCCAAGAGACTTCGGGTTTAGTCTCAATAAAAATCAACCCTGGTTGGGTTCGGTCTAGTAAATCTCGGTATCTTTGACTCAGTTGATCAACATTGGGAAGACGATAATGATGGCCATAAACCAGGTGAAAAGGGCCCGTCTCCCAAACTAACACTCTCTCCCCTCCTCCGGCTTCTAATTGCTCCAATTGATTAGTGACCTGGCGCAGGTCTTCATCAACAATCGCCTGTTCCACTGCCTCATTAGAGGCTAATCCTCCCAATTGATGGCCCGTTAACGAAGCCGGATTGACTTCGGGCAAGATCACTACTGATGGCTTTTCTTCTAACCAAGCCAGCGCCGTGCTTTTACCGCTGGACTGGGGACCGGCAACAACAATTACTCGAGGTTTTTCCTTAGTCATTTTACTAATTTTACCAAATTTGCTGCCGATCGGCAGGAAATTTTGAATTCAAAAATTAGTGCCGACCGGCCAAGATTTTTGACCAACCTCAGACCAGGAAGTTGAACTGATCACCAACTCAAGATCACCCTGTTGATCAGTGCGGCGCCAAGGAATTTTTCGAGCTTTGAGCCGAGATAAAACCACGGGACTAGGATGACCAAAACGATTCTTAGCCCCCACTGAAATTAAGGCCAATTGAGGTTGGGCAGCAGCCAATAATTCGGTTGTGGTGCTAGTAGCTGAGCCATGATGAGCCAGTTTTAACATCGTCACCGGCTTGATCTGCTGGCGCCAAACCAACAAGCGTTCTACTTCGGCCTCGATATCGCCGGTCAACAGGGCCCGAAATCGGCCATAACTTAGTTGGAGAACAACCGAATAATTATTAACACTATCGGCCATCGATAACAACTGGGGCTGATAACAGTTTGGCCGACCGGGCCAAAACTTGCTTGGAAGCAAATTTTGACCAGAAAAGGCTGATGGCTCTGGCCAGAGTACTTTAAAATCCATCAAACTAATTCTAAAGCGGTCACCGGCGGCCAATTTCCTTGAACAAACTTTGTGTTCAATAAGCTTGTTTTTTAATTGCTGGAAAGAAGCTGACTTTGACTTGGCCAAACCATTATGAAAATAATTGTTTACCCTATAGTAATCAAGCAAGGTGATTAGGCCCCGGAAGTGATCCTCTTCAGGATGAGTGTTAATTACCAACTCAATCGTCCGATCCCAGAAAGGTAAATGGCGGCGCAGACAGGCTAAAAGGCGGGCGCCGCTCGGGCCGCCATCAATGAGAATCTGGGTGCTGCTTCGAGTGAGTAAGATTGCCTCGCCTTGACCGACGGCACAAATAATTAGGCGCCAGCGTCGATTCGACCACCAAAAACGATAACCAAGCCAAAGGGCCAAGACGGCCCAGAGAACCAGAATTAATCGGGCCTGAAGGCGACGCTCATCGACCACCGGCGCGATCGACAAACAATTTGACTAGGGGTTCTAGAGGCCAATCCAGAGGCAATAAATCAAGCGGTACCAAGGGGTGCTCGGTAATTAAGCTCCAAAAGACCTGCTTATCTTTAGCGCCCAAATGAGAACGCGAGCGCCATTGCCGAATTAATTTCTGAGCTTGATCAGCCCAAGGCTGAAGGGGCCAAAACTGAGCCACCAACTGCTTCGGGTCGCGATTAAGAATCTCGCTTTTAGTCACGATTAAATCCGCTCGGCTTTGCCAATCTTGAACCAATTGATTGAGTTGTTGATCTAGCGGCAAGGGCGAGAGCCAAGTGGAGCGCTGAATTGGAGCAAAACCCCACTCCCTCAAATTTCGTTCGATCAGGCGGCGCCAAGGCCGATTCTTCTCGGGAACATCGTAAAAAATTATTCGCCAAAATCGATCCCAGGGTCGACGGAGCAAGGCTAATAAACCGCGATTGGTTCCCTGAAAGTAAAGCTGGTCATCAAGATAGCCTTGCCGTTGAAATTGATTCAATTGATAGCGGACTGAGCGCTGGTTAAGACCGGAATGATCGACCACCCACCGCGGCCGGCCAAAATAACGATCAAATTCGACCAAAAATTCCTCTGCTGCCTGAAGAATGCGCCAAAGTTGATTTCGCCGGGCCATATAGTTCCATTTAAGCCGATCTTCAACCTGATGTCAAGAATTAGTGCCGATCGGCAGCAAATTTTGAATTCAAAAATTCGTGCCGATCGGCCGGGATTTTGGTTGGTGTTAAAATGAAAGGGGTGAAAGAGCGACTCTGGCTTTTCTGGCAACGCTATGGCCGACCAGGCCTGATTGGGTTTGGTTTAGGGCTACTTATTTTGGGCTTCTGGACCCAATCAGCAACTAAACCGGAAACAATCGAATTTTTGCCCTCAGAAGAAGCGTCCACTCCGATCTTGGTTGATGTCGCTGGGGCGGTGATTCAGCCTGGTGTTTATCAACTACCTCCCGGCAGTCGGGTCAACCAGGCGATTAAAGCCGCCGGCGGCCTGAGTCAAGAAGCTGACTTTGCCTGGATCGAGCGCCACCTTAATTTGGCCCGAAAATTAACCGACGGGGAAAAACTTTATTTCCCCCGTCAGGGCGAACTAGCGGCGGAAGCAGGCACCACTTTGGGCCGAAAAACCATTAATCTCAATCAAGCCACCCCAGCTGAATTAGAAACTTTGCCGGGAATCGGCCCCGCTATGGCCGAGCGCATCGTCAGTTATCGTCAGAAACAAGGTGGTTTTAAAACAGTTGAGGAATTAATGGCTGTGCCCGGGATCGGGCCCAAGACCTTCGTTCGAATTAAAGATCAACTTAGCTTATGACTATCCTGCTCAGTCTCAGTCTTCTAGGACGCCTTTTTCTCGCCCTAATCAGTCGCCCCCAACTCACCCCTGGTCAGCGGCTAACCATCGATTTTTGTCTAGAAAATCGGCCTTATTGGCGAAAGCAATGGCAGATAATTCCTGTCCAAAAACAGTTTCTAAAACTGGCCCTTCTTCGGCCGCGGAATCAATCTTGGCCCTCGGGCCAATGCTTCCGAGCCACGGGCAAAATCCAGTCTTGTCCCTGGTCTAGCAATTACGATTGGTGTCTGATAATTGAGCGTCTTCAACCGCTAAAAATCACTTCGTTAAGCCGGCTGATTAAGAATTATGGTCGACAAAAACTGAGTCAAATCCGGCAAAAGTGTCTAACCAAGCTCCGGCGCGCCCTCCCCTCTCCAGAAGCTGAGCTTTTGGCGGGGATTAGTCTCGGCCTTCAAGAAAATTTCGCCCCCAATTTTTACCGTCAACTTCAGCGCACTGGCACCCTCCATATCGTAGTTGCTAGCGGTTATAACTTGTCAGTGATTGGCGAAAAGTTTTTTGGTCTCCTAACCAAGATCATTAGCTATCGTTTTGCCCTAATTCTTAGCTTAATGGCTATTTGGAGCTACATTGGTTTAGCTGATTTTCAACCCCCAGTAGTCCGAGCCGGTGTCCTTCTTTCTCTTCTTTTTTTAAGCCGATTTTTAGGTCGAAAACCAAATTCAGGTCGGAATCTTTTCTTTACCGTCTGGCTCATTCTCATGATCAGGCCTGACTGGCTTTTCAATATCAGTTTTCAACTTAGTTTGCTAGCACTTACTGGCTTGATCTTGAGTAGAAAACTTTTTCTCCGTTGGGCCAAATTGCCTATTTGGGGACAGATTTGGGCCGAAACCATTACTATTCAACTCTTGGTCGGCCCACTAATTGCCTGGCGCTTTGGTCAATTCTCCTGGCTCGCTCCCCTTAGCAATAGCCTGATTTTGCCCTTGGTTCCTTTATTAACTGTGGCTGGTCTAGTAGCGCTAATTTTACCCACCCTCCTCAGTCAACTACTCCTCTGGCTCATTTATCCCGGCCTTTACTGGTTGACCTTAATCATTACTCAGTTCAGTCAATTGCCCGGGGCCAACTGGCCCCTGAAATTAACTTGGTGGCAATTGGTCGCCTGCTACCTGATTCTGTTTGCCTGGTGGAGTCCAACCATTTTTAAGGCCGATCGGCAGTAAATTTTGAATTCAAAAATTCTGGCCGATCGGCCGGGATTTTGGTATCATGAGGTTATGAAACGCTGGCCCGGTCGGATGATCATCTTCGCCTTATTAATAACGGCTTTGGCTTGGGTTTGGGTTCATTGGCCGCCATTAGCCTATTATCAACTCCAATTGATCGCGGCGCTAACCTTGGTCCTAATCAGCAAGAATTGGATTCGACCCCAAAGTCTCGGCCAGCTCGATCTATTGGTCTTCAGCCTGATCGTGTTGGTGGCCGTCTTCAACACCGGCGGCCCCCAATCACCTTTTTTCTTCTTGGTCTATTTTCTCCTCTTTGGCTATTCCTTCTTGCTTCGGCCAGAAGCAGCCCTAGCTTTTGGTTTTATCTTGATCATTTTTCTAAGCCCCCAAATCAATTCTTGGGCTGATTTACTGGAAACCTTTTCCCTGCTTCTGGTGGCGCCACTGGCGCTCTTCTTTGGTCAACAATATTTAAAAACTCTTAGCGATCAAAAACGAATTCGCTTGTTTCAACAACAATGGCTTAAAGATGAAAAAGCCTTAGAATCGGAAGAAAAAGCGGTGCTGCTTTGGCTCTCGCTTAATTTCCGCAGGACACTTGCGGAGATCCAGGAGATTACCGCAGAATTATTGAGTCAACTAGATCAGTTGACACCCCGGCAAAAAAGCCTTCTGAAAAAAGTGCGGAGAAAAGTTAAAAAACTCCTTAAGGAGGGAGAAAAATTAGAGAAGAGGATCGACCAAATCAGCGATGAAGACCACTAAAGAGCAAAAGACCACTCGCCCCTCAATCAACTCGATTTTGCCTCGGAGAGGAAAACTGCTCTGGTTTTGGTTGCTAACGGCTGGCTGGTTAAGCCTAATCTCGAGCTGGCCTTTGCTGGCCGTCAACATGAAGTCAGAAAATTACCGGATCCAATGGGGCAATATCAATCTTGGCAGTGGCCAGCCCAGCTCTACTAATTATAATCTAGGCCTGACTTTGGGCCAGATTGCCCCCGGACTTTACACTGGCACCGGTTTTAAAGTCCGGGCTGGCTTTCAATACATCCACTCGATTATTCCCTTTTCTTTTCAGATTAGTAAGTTGGCCATTGACCTAGGCACCTTAACACCTCAGACCCCGGCCACTGATAACCAAACTCTGACGGTGTCGGCCGGTGGCGCCGGCGGTTATCAGGTTTTGGCATTTGAGGCCCATCCACTCCGCTCCGAGGCCGGAGTTGATATCAGTGACACCACTTGCGATAACGGCAGCTGCGATGAGACTACGGCCGGCGTTTGGACGCAAACTACCACTTATGGTTTTGGCTTCAACATCAGCGGCGATGATATCCCCAGTGACTTTGTTGACAACACCTACTTCCGCCAATTTGCTGATCAAGAAGCAGGCGAATCGGCCCAAATTATCATGAGTAATTCTGGTGTCGTTAAACAAGCTCAGGCGACGGTAACTTTTAAAGCCAACATTAGCGCTACTCAGGCAGCGGGCAATTATCGCACTAATATTGTTTATTTAGCCGTGCCGAGTTACTGATGACAAAAATTAGTGCCGATCGGCAGCAAATTTTGAATTCAAAAATTCGTGCCGATCGGCCGGGATTTTGGTTATGAAGCGAATAATTTTAATGGGATTGGTTTTGGGACTCAGTCTGAGGTTTAGTCTGAGCCGAGTCGAGGCTCAGACTTGGGGCTTGAGTCTTTGGCCGCTACTCCTAGAGGTCACCATTCAACCAGGCAAAAGCTTGACCCAAGCCTATTGGTTGATCAATCAAGGGGGGCGCGATCTCTATTTAACAGCCGTAGTCGTCCCCTTCCGGCCAGAAGGTGATCAGGGGCAACTCCGACCCCTGACTCTTGAACTCGATCCCGAAGTCAAGAAGTTGTTTCGCCTGACTAACAGCCAAATCCAACTTGGCCAATCTTTTAAGCTCGCTGCTAACAGTCGCCAGCAATTAGTGCTAAAAATTACTCCCCCGGCGACTCAGCCCGAGGGCGACTACTACTACCTCTTTTTAATCAAACAGGCAGAAGAGGGTGAGTTTTTGCCGGCCTCGGGCGGCCAAAGCCTAATCCAAATCGGCAGCCCGATCCTAATCACGGTGACCCGATCGGCCCAGCCGTTGAAACAAGCAGCCATCAGCCAATTTCGGGCTCAGCCGCGCTGGGCCAAGCGCTGGCAACAACCGATTCAATTCCAATTAAGAGTCAAGAATATTGGTCCTCATTTTTTCAAACCCGAAGGAGAGATCACCATTCTCTATTGGGGCCGCTGGCCCAAAGCGACTCTAACCTTGCGACCAGACAATATTTTGGCCGACAGTCAGCGCTTAATTGGCTGCCTAAAAGAAGATCGGCCTCAACCTTGCCAGTTTTGGTCTTGGTGGCCGGGCTATTATCAGGCTCGGGTCGAATTTCGGCCTGATGGCCAAGCCGAATCGCTCCAAGTCACCACTGACTTTTTCCTCCTCCCTTTAGAACCATTTCTGGGCTTGATTCTGATCTTAGGATTAATTAAAATTAGGCCCCGCCCCCTCAAGCTCAACTTGACAAAGATTGGCCTAAAACTAAATAATAATTGAAGATGAAAAAAGCAGTCCGCCGCGGAGCTGGCCTACTATTATTATTAATCCTGTTTCACCTGATTCGAGCCCGAGATCTGGGATCGGCCAACCTGACCTCAGTTAAAGATACTTTGGAAACTTCCCGACTTTCGTTTCATGCTGCCAATGCTTCGGGCCTGACCGCCGGTTCTTCCGTGATCCAAATCCAAACTAGTGGTTATCCCTCGACCTCAACGGCCAATCTTTTTCCAGGAGATACGATTAAATACCTCACTAGTAGCAACACTTACACTGTCGATCAAATCATTGATAGCGACGAGTTTTCGATTACCAGCACCCTTGCTTCCGCTGATGCCAGTGCTAACGCTGAATTTGTGGTTATTCGTACTGCCACTCACACCGTTACTTTAACCACTGCTTCTGCTATTCCTAACGGCGCCATCCGGGTTCGGATCAAGGCTGCCAGCACTAATTTTAACGATGGTAACCCCGATCAAGATGGCTTTGACTTCAATTCGATGACTGACAGTGATGTTACTTGCCCGGCTGACACCACTGGTTTTGATTTTGTCACTGGTACGGCCACAGTTTCTGGCGGCACCGGTTGTCCCTCCGGTTACCACTGTTTCGAGTGCCGCTACTCAGGCACGGGCGCAGCCAGCACTTCTTTGAGCATCACCATTGGTGGCACTAATGAATTAGTCAATCCGGCACCAGCCTCAGGCCACACCGCCGGCACGGCTGATACCTATAGCGTTATTGTTGAAAACTTGGATGCCAACGATAATGTTGTTGATTCAACCACAGCTAAAGTGGCTGTCATTGAATCGGTTCGGGTGACGGCCACGGTTGAACCTCGAATTGAATTCTCGATTGCCGGCGTCGCTAGCGGCAATAGCGTCTGCGGCAACACTCTGGATGTTACCACCACCGCCACCGCCGTCCCTTTCGGTTCAGTGGCTATCTCCAGCTTCACTGATGCCGCCCAACAACTAACAGTGGCTACCAACGCTACCGGTGGCTATGTTGTCACCGCCATTGAAGATGATCAGCTCTCCATTGGTGGCGATCATTCAGTCGAGATCCCAGACACCCCCGGCGACAACAGCACCGCCAGCCACACTACTTCCGATGAATGGGCCAACACCAGCACCAAGGGATTTGGTTATTCGCTTCAAAATATTAGCGCCTCTTCAGTTGCCTTTAGCTATAATGAATCATCGCGCACCTTTTCGGCTAAACAGTTTGCCGATGCGGCCAATTCTGAATCCCCGCAAACCATTTTTTCCTCTAGCACCGTAGCTAATTCAGAGCAAGTCTATGTTTGTTATCGTTTGATTGTCTCTGCTACCCAGCAAGCTGGCGAATACGAGAACCAAATCACTTATCGGGCAACAGCTACTTTTTAACATTTAACATTTAACATTTAACATTTATCATTTATCATTTATCATTTTATGAAGTTAAAATTAGGGCAGTTAATCGGGCTAGGGCTAGCGGGGCTTATTATCCTAACTGGCGTTAGAGGGGCCCGGGCCCAAACCGTAACCAAAATTGTCGCTATCCCCCCCCGAAAAGAGCTTCAAGTTACTCCCGGCCAGGTTACTCAAGACCAAATTAAGGTTCGCAATGAAAGCGATACCGAGCTAGGAATTCAGGTTCAGATCTATGACTTTATTGTCGCCGACGATCAAGGCACCCCGGTGCCTGTCAATGAAGACCTCTCGGCGCGCTGGGCTGCCTCCAACTGGATTCAAGTCTCACCCACCAAATTCGTCCTTAAGGCTGGCGAAACCAAAGAATTGGATCTGGTCATTATCACCCCAGAAAATGCCGCGCCGGGGGGGCATTATGCCGTCGTTTTCTATCAACCAGTGACTAGCGACGATAATCCCGAGGGTTCGGCTTCTTTTATCGCCCCCAATGTTGGTACTCTCCTCTACCTAACTGTTCCCGGCGAGATCAAAGAGGAGGCTTTTGTTCGCCGACTGGAAATTCCTCGCTTCTCTGAATTCGGCCCAATTAAAATTACCACTGAAATTGAAAATTTGTCCGACATTCACATCAAGCCGCTCGGGGTGATCCGGATTTATAATTGGTTCAATCGATTGGCCACCACCCTCAAGCTAGAAGAGCAAAACATTTTCCCTGGTCGCTCGCGAATTTATCACAATACTTGGGAGCGAAAATGGCTTTTTGGCCGCTATAAAGCCAAACTGGAAGCCGGTTACGGTCGCCAGGGCCAAAGTCTAGTGGCCGTCACTTATTTTTGGGTGATTCCCTGGCGCGTTATCTTAGTCGCTCTCCTGGCACTCATCCTCTTGATTCTACTTATCATTTATTGGCGCCGCCGGCCAGAGATTGAACATAATGATTACTAGAGGAAGTGAGGGTGACAAATTTTATGGCCGATCGGCATGGATTTTGGTCCTGGGGGTGGGTTTTAGGTAGCAAAAATTGCTGCCGATCGGCAGTGAAAGTTGTCATTTTACTCCTAATTATCTGGGGGGTTCGGCCGGCCGAAGCCATCGTTCGCCAACAAAAAACCACCATTAACCGCTGGCGACTGCCGGCTGAGGCCAGCGTCAAAGTTTCGGCTCATATCGGCGGCTACCTTTTTGATCTCGAAGGATTGACTTCGCCTTGGGCCCGAGTTGAATTCTATTCGACTGAGGGAAACATTAATTTAGCCACCATTGCCGATCAAGAGGGCGTCTTCCGCTTCCGCTCGGTACTGGTGCCTTTGCAAACCGGCGATTTTTGTTTTCTGGCTTACGATACCAACGGAGTGGCTAATAACCCCCTTTGCTTTCCTCCGCCAATACCTCGACCAGGTCGGACAACAATCCGAGGAATCATTCTTTCTCCTTCTTTTTGGCTAGAAAAAGGTCTTCTTAAACAAGGAGAAACAATAACCGCTCAAGGAAAAACTTTCCCAGGAGCAAAAATCAAAGTTTTTCTATTCGAAGAGGCCCGTCCTCTTTGGTCAAAACTTCTCGACCTCATTTGGATTAACCGCCACCAATCTCCTCTTCAGGTTCTTAATTTTCTTAAGCCATCAATAGTCAAAGCTCAAGAAGGAGCGTTAATAATTGAAGCCAATCAACAAGGCCAGTTCTCTTTTAAACTCCCGACTCAGAAATCAACTCGCTGGCGAATTTTTGTTGCTCCTCAATTAACCGCTGAAACTCCGATTGCCAAAAGCAATCTCCTTACTTTTACCGTAATAAGTTGGTGGCGATGGTGGCTAATTAAACTTTTAATTCTGATTAAGCAGATCTTATGGCTGGCTCAGAAGTGGTTATTTCACTGGTTGGGGCTAGTTGGATTCTTAATTACCGCCATTGTCACTATTAGCAAACAACTCCTTAAGTCTGGTCGCGAAAAGTAAGAGTTAGAGTTTGGGGTAATTCGGCTCCACCTACTTGGGCCCGAACAACAAACTGGCCGGCCGACCTGCTGGCAACTTCAAAAACTGCCTGACCAAAACGATCTGTCACTGGTTGGACTGCCTTTACTTGCAAAGAAGGATTAACTCCTCCCCTTTGATCCCGAGGAACAATTGCCAATTCGACTCTCTTGTCAGCCACTCCTAGGCCCTGATCACTTAATAAAAAAACCGTTACTCGGGCCTTGGTTTGACCATCAGCAGGAATAACTAAAGGAGCGCCAAAGAGATAAGAATTAGCCAAAGACAGCTCTCCCTCTCGCGCCGCTCGAGTTAAATAAACCAAAGCTCGAGGAACCGCATATTTGGCCGTTAAAAAGAGCGCGATTAAAATAAGAATCAATGAAATAAGGCGTAAGAATTTTCGCCCAGCCGACGACCCTTGAGACTGAGCCACTTCCTCGGTCATTAGCCAATTAAATCACGAAAAAAGCTAATTGTCAATCACAACCCTTGCTTATTATAGGAAAATCAATTCAAATCTTATAGTAATAAAGACTTAAGATCATTGTCTTTGGCCTAATAGACAACGAAGCTAAGTCTAGAAGCAACTTTACTGAAGAAATAGATCTTTAAGCCGCAACAATTTTTATTATCACCTAAAATAGCTAGCTGCTAATCAGAGTTTGTTGATCAATAGGTGTTCTCCTATATTATTTATTCTCCTGATAATTAGTGAAACTACTAAGGATTTTTCTCGAGAAAAAATTAAGACAACCATTAAAGTAATTTCTTGACTCAAGGCCAATTCTTAAGTCTATTCCACTAACCTAATATTTCTCCCGTCAAAATCAACAATCAACCAACCTTAATCAGCCAGGCCCAATTAGTCCAGTTGACTAATCTTGGTCATCAACATCTTACCAATAAGACGATTTTAACCCCAGCCTTAAACTATTTTCTTACCCACTGATCTCCGCAGATTACCGCAGCATCTTAATATACTTTGATATATATAGTTAGTGATATTTACTATAACGACAATCAATATTGTCTCTCTATTAATTATGTGAAAATATGAGAAACATTATTTATTGATCATTCTCCGCAACTGAAAAACTATCTAAATAGATCAAAACCGATCAAGAGAGTTAACAATAAGGAAAAATTCGATAAAAATCAACTTGACAAGCTTTTTATAATAAGGTAATCTGACTATGAGGCGCCTAATAACCCAGATAACTAGGATAATTTTTACCGAAAATGACCGATCGGCAACTCGAGAAAACATTCAAACTATATCTTTCTATTACCAAAGGCTTAAAGTCTAAGACGGTTAAAAGCTATCTTTCTGACTGGCGTCGGTTTTGGCAATGGCTCAAACAAAGATTGACTTCTAGCCCAAATCAGAGGGGATTAAAAGGCAAGTTTGGTTGGCACCGAAGCAAAAAAACTGAATCGTCGGCGGATTTTATTATCAGTCAAATCACTCCAGCTCTGATTCGGGCCTACCAACAAGAACTTTTGGCCCAAAAACTGGCCCAAGCGACGATTAAGCGTCACTTAGCGACCCTTCGAGTTTTCTGCCAATTAGCTCAAGATCAGCGCTGGTTGGCCGATAATCCTTTTCGAAAACTACCTCCTAAAACCCAAAAACAATCCCAGCAAAAAGAAATTGATCGCTTGGTGAGTCAGTTCGGGTCTTGGCTGAAGCGCCAGGGCGTCAGCTCTAACACGATTAAAAGTTATACCGCTGACTTGCGCCATTACCTATTGAGCCAACTAAATCAGGAATGAGTTATAAACAGCTGAAAACTTACCAATCGGCCGTAATTATTTATGACTTTACTGTGGCCTTTTGCCGAAAATATCGGTCATATTGGTCTAATCTGAGTTATCGGACAACTGATCAGATGATCCAGGCAGCCCGATCAGGTAAACAAAATATTGTTGAGGGATCAACCGAGCGGGCCTCAAAAAAGGCAGAAATCAAGCTTTTAGGTGTCGCTCGAGCCTCTCTCCAGGAGCTTCTAGAAGATTATGAAGATTTCCTGCGTCAAAATGGAATGAGGCGGTGGGATAAGGAAGCAAAAGAGGCAAAGGAGGCCCGGGCATTAGTTTATCGGTCGGATTGGAGTTATTGGTCATATCGGTCTTATCTGGGTGATCCGGGGAAGGCAGCTAATGCCATGATCTGCCTGATTAACCAAACTAATTATCTCCTTGATCGACAGATCAAAAGTCTAAAAGAAAAATTTCTGAAGGAAGGAGGTTGGACAGAACAAATGTATCGGGAACGATTGAAACGGAGGAGAAAAAACCAGAATGAAAGCAAAAATTCTAGCGCCAGAGCGGATTAAGCGGTATTTGGATCAGCTTCGGGCCCAAGGGGCTAAGCCGGCCACCATTAAGCGCCGGCGGGCGGCCCTGGAAAAATTCCGCCAATTTGCCCGCCAGGAACTAGGCTGGTGCGGAAAAAGCGCGGGGAAACCTATCTCACCGGCAATTAAACCCCTGTCCTGGCGGGAAAAATTGCGCCTAGGCTACTTCAGCCGCGCCCGCCAGCTGGTCGGCTATTTTCGCTTGGTCGGACTCGTCACCTTAGTAGTCGTTCTCGCCCTGCTGGCTTACGATCAATTAATCCGCCGGGCTGAACGCGAATTAGCCTATCCCACCAGCTTAACTCCACCATCACGCGCCCTCTCTTTTCAAGGACGACTAACTGACTCGGGCGATACGCCGATTACCACCGCCACCAACATGGTTTTTCGTCTTTACGACGCTGAAACCAACGGCACTGCTCTTTGGACCTCTGATACCTGTAGCATCACCCCTGATCAGGACGGTATCTTTTCGGTTCGACTAGGCGCTACCAGTGGCAGCGATGCTTGTGGTCCCGCGATCCCCGCCTCAGTCTTTTCTGAGAATGTCGGTGTCTGGCTTGAAGTCCAGGTAGGCACAGAAACCCTTTCCCCCCGTCAGCCCATTGCCACCGCTGCTTATGCCTTAAATGCGGAAACTTTGCAAGGCTACCCTGCTTCTGCTAGCGCTACTGCTAATACAGTGCCAGTAATCAATAATAGTGGTGATTTGGTAATTGCCGCTGCTTCACCCACCCTTCAATCCACTTCAGGCACTTTTGCGATCGTGGGCCAGGCACTGACAGTGCAAACACCCGATACCTCTGATGGCACGATCACTATTAATCCGGATGGCGTAGGCGTACTCAACCTCAGCTTTGAAGGTGCTAGTCCGGATACTGGCTATGGTGGCTTTGTCAACGCCACTAACGCTAACTTAACTTCGGGAGCGCTTTACTACGGCGAAGTCGCCTCCAATGCCACCGGCTTTAATTTATTGGAGTTAAAAGCCGGCAGCACGCCCAGCGATAAACTGGTGCTCCAAATTGCCAGTGATGGCCAAGGTCGGCTGGGTATTAATCAAGCTAATCCTGGCAGTAATTTAGATGTCGTTGGTGATGCCACCATCTCTGCCAACTTAATGACTGGAGGACAATTTCAGGTCGGTCGTTTTGGCAGTGCTCCCACAAGTATTGGGGTTGGTTCGCTTTATTACAATACTGGCGATAATAAACTCTATCTTTGGAATGGCAGCAGCTGGGTTGATCTGACGGCAGGAGGTGGGAGTACTTACTGGCAATTAATCAGTGATGTCCTCTCCCCCACCTCAACCAACTATAGTTTGGCCATCGGCGGCACTGACAGTAGTGCTCCGTTTTTTGTTAGCAATGCTGGCCAGATCAGTTTTAGCGGCGACACTACCCTTTATCGTTCCGCGGC
>JALUUX010000026.1 GCA_027021145.1 Candidatus Shapirobacteria bacterium | reverse complement strand
CCGAGGCGGAGATCAAGCAGGCAGCCCATTTAGTGATGCAATCAGGAGCGGATTTTGTTAAGACTACTTCTGGCTTTGGGCCCCGAGACGCCAAGATTGAGTATGTCAAAGCAATTAAAAGTGTTGTTGGTGATCGAGTCGGAATTAAGGCGGCGGGAGGAATTAAGACTGCTGAGGAAGTTCGAGCCTATTTAGCTGCCGGCGCCAACCGCATCGGCACCTCTAAAGCGGTGGAGATTGTTAGTCAAGGCGTTTAATCCGATCAATGATTGCTTGGGTGGTGAGATAAGTGGCTTCGATGGCATTAATTCCTAAAAACTTTCCTAGAGTTTTTGCCAGAGTATAGGGATTATCTGAGGAGTAATAAATCAAACCAAGATCAAAAGGGGGTTGGTGAAGATCAACAATGCTTTTTTGGGGCAATGGTTTGGGATAAGTGGCTTGGGCAACAGCGCCTAAATAGGGACCAGCCTCCATTTCAATAATATTAAATTCTTTTTCCGAATAAGCATCGAAAAGACCCTTGTTTTCCAGGAAAGTTCCCAGAACAGAGACTAAACGCTGATTGTCAAGAACTGAGCCGCTGTGAAATTGATAGGGAAAATTGTTGTTGAAGCAATTGGCCACGAGATAGGTATTTTGAGTGTGTTCGTCAAAAACGATTTTGGGAATAAGAATGTCGCCGGGCTTGGTATTAAGTGCCGCTGCTTTGCCCATAATATAAACCCCCAAAACTTTTTGACTATTTTCAAGAACTTCTTCAAGCAAATGAAAAGCAGCAAAGCCCAAAGGATACTCAATATTTAGAAGGACCGCTTCTTTTAGGCGAGAACTGATTAAGCGGCCAGGAATGATCTGGGTTTCTAGAGGGAGGTGGTCGGTGGGAGGAAGGCGAATGATGCCCTTTTTCTTTTCTTGGGCTAATTTTTTTTGCCAAAGCTTTGGTTCTTGTTGAAAGGCGAATTGGGAAGCGTAATAAACTAGATAGTTCTTTTTGATTTTGGGTCGAGGGGTTTGTTCTGGTAGATAAGGAAGAATTCGATCGCGTTCTTCCAGACAAAAAGGATCTAAAAGATTGATAAGGCTGTGATTATTAGAAGAGACGAAAATCAACGGTTGTTTTAGGAGATCAAATTGAGGCTTGGCTCGCCGAACAACCAGACGCCACCAGTTTTGAACCGCCTTAGCGAAATTAGTCCAGCTGCCCGAAAGAAGGCGAATTTTAAGTTTCAATGGTTCTTTGGGTAAAGTTAGCTTTTGGAATTTTTCCTGACCCTGGTCAATTAGCTTATTGACTTCGATTTCCAGAGCAATAAGAAGATTGACAAGGTCATCGACATCAGAGATAGAGGTAACCAGGCTGGCTAGGATTTTCTTTTGCGGCTGGAAAAAGTAGCGCCGGCGCCGGCGGCGAGCTTGGGTTCGGCGCCAACCAGTAAGATCAAAACCGGCTTGACGAAAAATGTTTTTAGTTTGGCCCAAAATAACAAGTTTGGTCTGAAGAATTTCCTTGGGCAGACGGCCGAGGGCATAGCTGAGGGCTTCGGGATCAAGTTGGCGGCTGGCTGCCTGAGGATGGAGGAGCGGTTCCATTTTTAGATAAGTAGGGATTAGGGTCGAGATTTCAATCTCTTTTGAACTGCGCAGAGCCGAGCGATAAGTTCGCAAATGGACTTCAATTAAATCCTTCATAACCAATGATAAATGTTAAATGTTAAATGACCAAATAAAGAGTGGTGTCCCTGGGAGGATTTGAACCTCCGACCTTTCGCTTAGGAGGCGAACGCTCTATCCAACTGAGCTACAGGGACTACTCCTTCATTTTATCATTTATCATTTGTCATTGAAACATTTAGAGGCTCCAAATGTTAAAATGTCCAGTGGCTAAATGAATAAATTCTACATCCAAACGCTTGGTTGTCGATTAAATCAGGCGGAAAGTGAGGAACTGGCGCAAAAATTATTAACTCTTGACTGGCAACTGGTCTCAGACCCGACTCAGGCTGATTTAATTGTGATTAATGGTTGTGTAGTTACCCATAAGGCAGAACGGGAAAGTCGGCAGGTAGTGCGCCGCTTGCGCCGCCTCAATCCCCGGGCTCAATTAGTAGCCGTGGGTTGTTGGGGGGAGAAAGTTAAGCGCTTGGGCGGCCGAGTCCCTGAAGGGATTGACTATTTAATCGGCAATCAGGATAAATGGCAGGAATTATTGGCTTTTATTGGGGTAGAACCCAAGCCAATTCAGGATCTGGCTCAGCGCCAGTCAGGGCCAGGCCGAGGCTTAATTTGGATTCAAAAAGGCTGTAGCAATCAATGCTCTTATTGTTTGACCCGATTGGTGCGGAGGACATTAGTGAGCAAGCCGGCAGAGCAAGTCATTGCTGAGATTAATCAGGCGCTTAAGGCCGGAGCTCAAGAAATTGTCTTGACCGGTCAAAATTTATCTCAGTATTGGTATCAGGGTTGGAGTTGGATCGACTTGGTCGCCTTGATTTTAGAAAAAACGCCTGTAGGTTTGTTGCGATTAGGATCGATCAATCCATTATTGGTAGAATTTGGGCCCATCAAGAGAACGGGCTTTCAGGCCACTCTTAAGGCGGCTCGACAACTGGTGGCTTTATACCAGGGATTGGGCCGGGATCGGCTCGCTCGTCATCTTCATTTGAGCTGTCAGTCAGGCAGTGATCGGGTCTTAGCTTTGATGGGGCGCAATTATCGGCGCCGTCATTTTGAGCAGGTAGCTCGGGTTTTGCAGGCTGGGGTGCCGGGAATCAATTTGACCACTGATATCATTGTTGGTTTTCCCGGCGAGACCGAGACTGATTTTCAAGAAACCTTAGATTTAGTCAGAAAGGTGGCTTTTGGTAAGATTCATATTTTTCGTTACTCTACGCGCCAAGGGACTTTGGCGGCCGAACGGGAGTCGGCTTGGGGTCGAGTAACGGAAGGAGTGAAGCGAGAGCGGGCCCAACAATTGAGTCAATTAGAGCAAAGGCAACGCCGGCGATTTTGGCGCCGACATTTGGGCCAAGAACTATCGGCCATTATTTGGCCTCAAACCAGTCAGACAACTAATCAGGGCTTGACGGATAATTACTTACCTTTTCGCTTGGTTCGGCCTCTGGCCTTGGATCGAGCTGCTCTAGCGCGAGTCAAATTGGTGGCCTTGGACCAAGAAGGTCTGAAAGCAGAGCTGGTTGAGTTCAGCCAAAGCCAAAAAAGATAAACTCCTTGAGTGGTGGTCCAAAAATAATGATCAAACGAAGCCAGTAAGAGTAAGGGCAAGAGCGACTTTAGCGAGAAACGGAAGCGGAGGAAG